>DKOG01000105.1:0-16400 GCA_002469915.1 Bacteroidetes bacterium UBA7368 | reverse complement strand
GGCAGGCCCGGAAAATAACAACTCGAGAGGTCAAGCTCCATACCGTTCACAAAATGTCTTTAAAACAAAGTCAGTTTAGGACACTGTTCTACCATCTTGCTTGCTGGAAGGTGTACGTGTTCTAGGGCGTTGTTGCGGTAGTCTTTCTTTTCCCTCGGCGACTCGCTTATCGAGTCGAGGGCACGTCGAGAGTATGCGTTGTAATTCATTCCTTTCGATCGGTTTTGTTAGGAAATCCTGCATCCCTGCGTCTAGGCATCGTTGCTTGTCTTGCTTCATCACAGCCGCTGTCAGAGCAACGACATGTGGACGGTAATCCGTATTTATTTCTATGGATATGCGTCGTGTCGCTTCAAGTCCGTCCATTACGGGCATATGCAAGTCCATGAGTACCAGGTCGTAGACCTTTTTACGTAAAGCGTCCATCACTTCTTGTCCGTTTGATACCAGCTGAGGCTTGTATCCCATGCGAGACAATGTCGTCTGAAACAGTTTCTGGTTGATGAGATTGTCTTCTGCGACAAGAATACTCAACGGGAATCGAGAGGCTAGAGAAGAGGGAGCAACATCTTCGACTTTAGTTTTGGGTAATTGATGATTTACTTCACTGAAGGCTTCCAAAAATGCGTCAAAAAGACTTGCTTGATGAACGGGCTTGCTGACTCGTTTGCCCCACGAGCCTTCAAATTCAGATGCCCTTAGTCGGTCTGCCAAAGTAGTAAGCAGAATGAGTGCAAGATTGGAAGTGTGGTTTCTCATTCGCAGCTCTTCTGCCAACATAAGCGCATCTAGGTCCTGCATATGCGCATCTATAACCAATGCTTCAAATTGCTCGCCATTGTCATAAAGGGCGTGAGCTTCCTTTGCACTGGCAACCATTTGTGGCTTCATACCCCAGTCGCTAGTCTGACGTTCAAGCATGATTCGATTCGTTGGATTGTCATCAATTACGAGAACGCGCATGCCCTGCAGGGCGGGTTGAGGGCCTTTGAGAGCAGGGACGGCCTGGTTCGTATCTGATTCAGCCACGGCGATCGTAAAGTGGAACGTACTTCCTGCATCCACTTTGCTTTCAACCCACATGGTTCCACCCATCAATTCACATAGGTGTTTACTAATGGTTAACCCAAGACCAGAGCCACCGTATCTTCGAGTTGTGGATGAGTCACCCTGCGAAAAGGACTCAAACAAGCGGTTAAGTTGATTTTCGGGAATACCAATCCCTGTATCTAGAATGCTGAACTTCAAGTTCATTTCGTTCCCAGAAAGGGATGGACCGTCATTTCCGACCTGTATAGAGACCTCTCCTTCTTCTGTAAACTTTACGGCGTTGGCAACAAGATTTACGGCTATTTGACGCAAACGAGCCGAATCTCCTTTTACATATTCTGGAACGTCCGGCCGAATGAGATAGGTAAGTTCGATGTCCTTCTTTTCTGTTCGCATGCTAATCATATCAAGAGACTCTTCAATACACGAACGAATGGAGAAGGACTCTTGCTCGATTTCAATTTTGCCGGCTTCGATCTTAGATAGATCAAGAATATGGTTAATTATTTTCAGTAAGGATTCGCCACTAGTCTTAATTATGCTGACAAACTCACGTTCTACAGAGCCTAGATTTTGATCCAAAAGGAGTTCGGTAAAACCGATGACACCGTTCATTGGTGTACGAATTTCATGACTCATATTAGCCAGAAACTCGCTTTTTGTATTTACCGCCTCTAATGCCTGTTCTTTGGCTTCGATCAGTGCCACATTGGTATTGCGCAGCTCCTCAGTTCGTATTGCTACCTCTAGTTCAAGTACTTGTTTTCTGTGAGCCAGCGATCGCGTCTTCCATCGGAGAAGCTCCCGTATGGCAACTAGTCCGACGGTAACACAAATGAGAATGAACCACCATTGTTGCCAGAATGGCATCAGAATCTTAAATGAGTAGGAAGTCGGGGTCCTATTCCATAGTCCATCACTGTTTTTGGCCCTCACAAGCAAGGTGTAATGGCCAGGGGCTAAGTTGGAATAGGTCTGTGTAGGAAGCTGTGTCTCTGGAGACCAATCCTTGTCAAAACCATCTAATTTGTATCGATATTTGATTTTTTTAGGAGATACAAAGCTCATTCCAACCACGTCAAACGTTAAGTGGTTTTGGTGATAGGGGAGAGTCAAGTTCGTTGGAATACCCGTCCAATCTGCAAAAGTATCTGTCCACAGGCGCCAATCAGGGTCTTCGAAGAAAAGGCGTACATCTGCAATACGAGTGGAAGGCTCCACGGTATTGATGTGGAATAAAGAGGGGTCGTATTTAATGAGTCCACCAACTGTGCCAAACCACAACGTACCATCGTTTGCTTTGAAGGCTGCATGGTGATTCGTTTCAATGCCCACAATGCCATCAGATTTTCCAAACGAACGGATATTTTTTTCTCTCGTCGCCTTGAAATGGGCGAGGTCGATCTGGTTTATACCCTGGTTGGTCCCCACCCAAAGATCGCCTTGGTCGTCAAACAACAGGAAATAGGTCATCACATCGTTCATGCCGTCAGATAACCCGAAAAACTCGAATGAGGAGTCTTCGTTGTCTGTGTCAGGGTTATAGAAATACAATCCGGTTTCCGTGCCGATCCAGATATCACCATCTGAGTCGGCTTTGATGTCTGAAATCCAGACATCATCCAGTGCTTCACCCGAAATGAAGGGCGAAAAGGAAACCCCGTCAAATCGGTCAATTCCAGTAGACGTCCCTGCCCAGATGGTCCCGGAATCGTCTGGAAAAACTGCTTGTATTGATCCGTCAGTTGAATCAGCCATGTTTTTGAAACGGGTAAATCCCATTCCATCATGCTTTAGTAGCCCATTGCTGGTCCCAAACCAGACCGATCCATCATCTGCTTCCGCAATATGAAAAACGGTGCCTATATCCTCACCATCGGCCTGAGTAGCAATATCGAAAGAGGTCGCTGTTTCACGCACCAGTCCCGTTTCGGTACCCATCCACAAGACGTCGCTTGAGGTGTGGAGCAAGGAGTACACCTCGCCTTCATTCAGCTTGTCATTAGAATGTTCTACAGGTGAAAATTGGGTTCCGTCAAATTCCGTTAGGCCGCTTTGGGTGCCAATGAGCATATTGTCATTTCGCCCATATGAAATGCTCCAGACCATATCCCCAGACAAACCGTCCTCAAGTCCATAGTTCAGGAAAGCAGAAGGAACGTGTTTTAAGAGACCCTTCCCATCGGTCGCAATCCAAATACTTCCCTCCTGATCTTCCATAAAAGAGCGGATCGGGGTCGCTGAGAGGGTAGAACTGGAGAAAGCGGTAAATGTGTGACCGTCGTAACGAGTCACTCCTCGGTCGGTACCAATCCAGATCAAGCCATGGCTATCAGCCATTAACGTGTTAATGGAATTGGACGTCATTCCATCATCTGTATCAAATAATTGAAACGAAGCATCATCGTAGCGAACGATTCCTGAAGGAGTCCCAAGCCATATACGATCGTATTTATCGATAGCAATTGAGGAGATTTCGGAGGTTCCAAGTTCAGAATCCGTTGACCATTGAGTTAATTCTCCCTGTTCGAACATAAATAGCCCATCAAAGGGCGTTCCAATCCACATTCTTCCAAAACGGTCGTTCACGATTGAACTAAAATTGACACTCGTGATCAAGTCTTTGTTGAAGTCATAGAAGTTCTCGCCATTCATCACAGAAACGCCCCCCGGCGTCCCTATCCACAATTCACCCGAATCATCTTCTTCAATAGCTCGGACATCGTTGTTCACCAATCCATGTTTGGTGGTAAACATGTTAAAAGAGTTGCCATCATATTTGAGCAGTCCTTTTCGAGTACCAAACCAGAGGTTTCCTTTACTGTCTTCGTACAGTTTCTGCGTCTGGATAATCTCGTTAACAAGGTCCTCTCCAACATCTAGTCGGTCAAATGTCTGTCCATCGAATCGAGTGATTCCTCCGGCGAAAAGTGCGAGCCAGATTTCTCCACGACCATCTTGAAGCACGTCAAAAACTTGTGACTGCTGAAGCCCTTCTTCAAGCGAATAGGACTCGAGGCTATAGTTTTGTGCATACGCAGAATGGACTAGCGGTGTCAGCAGGACTGTGATCCAGCAGACGCTCAAAAGGAGGCTTTTCATACCGTTAGATGGCGATATGCGCATGTTCATACTCTGAAATGGCGAACTGATTAGTACTCAGTTCTCTTGTGAAGAGAACACTATCAGTCAGAGTATCGTCCAAGACTGGGCAGAATTAACCGGTATAGAGGTGTTTTAACCTCCGCTTTTGCGAACGGTATAGCCGCTGTCTGAAAGGATTTTGAACAGCCGATCTCTTTGGTCGCCTTGGATTTCCACAATGCGGCCCTTCACCGTTCCACCTACTCCGCATTGAGCTTTCAATTTGGAGGCTATCGTCTTCAGTTGAGATTCTGACCCTGGGAGTCCGGTTACAATGGTGACACCCTTTCCGCGTCTTCCTTTGGTTTCGCGGCCAACACGGACAATTCCATCTTTGGGATAGGACGACATGGTAAAAGGGGTTACATGGCCGGGACTTGAGATCACTTCGAGCGACTTTGTCTATCGGAAAGACGATAGTACATTGGCGCAATGTACGTGGTACGCCAAATCGATCAAAAGAGAAGCGATATGAGTATAGGAATGAAGGGCAATGGTGTTTGGACAACCGCCCTAGTTATGGCCACTTGTCTTTGGGCGCTGCCCGTCGCAGGTCAGGATAAGATTAAGCAAATGCCTGGGTATGCTCAATTTATAGAGATGAGTCCTGAGTTGAGGACAGCATACGTTTCCGGTGCGGTGAACGCAGTTTGGGCAGATGACAGCGAGAGTTTTGAATATACCTATGATGGTCAGCGGTATCGATTTGACGTCAAGAAAGGTGATTCCGTTGAGATTGAGAATCCAGTCTCGTCCGCAAATGGTCGTAGAGGCAGACCGGCTCGCGGTCGACAATTTGAATTTGCAGATTCTCCAGACGGAAGCATGAAGGCCTTATATCGGGATCACAATGTGTGGATGAGCAAAGCCGATGGTTCAGATGAACGTCAACTAACCTCGGATGGGAGTGTAGATGAGCGTATCAAATATGGGTCTGCCAGCTGGGTCTATGGGGAAGAACTGGGACAGAGCACGGCCATGTGGTGGTCTCCGAATGGAAATAAACTGGCGTACTACCGGTTTGACGAAGGTCCGGTGCCGGACTACTATTTACAGCTCAATCAGACAGCGCTTCAAAGCACGATAGACACGGAGGCCTATCCCAAAGCTGGGGTCCCCAATCCGGTGGTGGATCTGTTTGTGTATGACCTTGAAAGTGGCAGTCATGCCCGAATGGACATCCGAGATGGAGCTCCGTTCACAGATGATGTAGTTGGACATTATGTATACAACATTCAGTGGTCGCCCGATGGAAGTGAGCTGCTCGTGAATCGCACCAATCGGCGCCAAAATATATTGGAAATCGCTGCTTGCATGCCAGATGTAGGTACGTGCCGAAAAGTAGTCCGCGATGAGTGGCCGGAAAGCTGGGTTCGCAACCGCCCGACCATGCAGTTTCTCGATGATGGACAACGGTTCATATTCGCATCCGAACGATCCGGATGGTTGAACTACTACTTGTATGATCTTTCCGGAGAATTGCTCGCGACGCTGACCAATCATGACTTTGAAGTAGCCAGCATTGTGCGGGTTGATGAAAAAGCAAACCGATTGTGGTACATGGCGCGATCTGGTGACAATCCAATGAAGACGCAGTTGCATCGAGTCAAGTTGAATGGGAAAGGCGACGTACGTCTAACAGATCCGACCCTCAACCATTCTATACGGCCATCACCAAACGGGAAATACTTCGTGGATGTGGCGCAAGCGCATAATATTCCGCCGGTTACCCAGGTGCTAAATGCCAAAGGAAAAGTAGTAGCTGAGGTTGCGACCAGCGATTTGAGTCATTTCAATAAATTGGGTCTGCATTTCAATGAGCTATTCACCTTCAAGGCCGATGACGGCGAAACGGATTTGTATGGTGTGCTAAGTAGGCCGTCAAACTTCGATTCGACCAAGTCCTATCCGCTATTGATAAGCGTTTATGCGGGCCCGAACACCAACGGGGCACGGGAATCATTTGCTGTTGGAAGCCCTCTTACCGAGTATGGATTCATGGTCGCTAGGTTTGATTCCCGCAGTGCAAATGGGCGCGGAAAGCGGTTCTTGGATGCGATCTATGAGAAGCTGGGAACGGTTGAGGTAGATGATCAGGCAGCGGGCGTAAAGGCCCTACGTGAGCGCAACTACATTAATGGCTCACGCGTCGGAATTTATGGGGGTTCATACGGCGGGTATGTTTCAGCTATGGCACTGGTTCGACATCCCGATGTATTTCAGGCTGCATCGGCGTCGTCATCTGTTACGGACTGGCGTCATTACGACACGATTTATACCGAACGATATATGTGGAAGCCGCAGGAAAATACGGCGGGTTATGATGCTGGATCTGTTATGAATTATGTCGATAACCTCAAGGGAGACTTGATGTTATATTACGGAACGGCGGATAACAACGTGCACCCTTCCCAAACCATGCATCTTATCAAAGCGCTTCAGGATGCCGGTAAAAGTTTCGACGTTCAGGTTGGGCCCGACCGGGGCCATTCTGGCATTAATCAGATGCGTATGATGGAGTTCTTTATTGAATCGTTGGTCTTGAAAAACTAGTCTGTATCAACTCAGAACATCAGTCTCTAGGCTATTTTAGATGAATCGTATTTGTACTTCCTTGCTTTTAGTCGGTCTTATCCTAGCCCCCTCCTCAGCCCTTGGGCAGGAGAGAAGTTTTATTGTTGGATCTCGCTCCATGCTTGGGGTAGGCACCGATCTGTCGCCCTCCTTGACCTTTGCGGACGTAGATGGTGACGGGGATTTAGATGTTCTGGTTGCCAACGGTAGGCATTGGCCCCAGCAGAACGAGATCTTTCTCAATAGTGGTAAAGGCCGGTTTATGCAGCGCTATCCCTTGGGAGAAGTGAGTCGAACGAGTTACTCCATTCCGGTCGCAGATTTAGACGGGGATGGTGACTTGGATGCCATAGTGGCAAACGATATGGCTCCAAACGTGATATATTTGAATGACGGTTCGGGTCAATTTTCGGAAGCCGGAACGCTTGGCCCGGAAGTAGAATCTACACGGGACGTCATTTTGGCTGATTTGAATGGAGATGGCTTGCCTGATGCGATTGTGACCAACCGCGGCATGGAGAATGGGATCTATTTGAATGAGGGAGGGACGTTTGGTCCAAAGCGTGGTTTTGGTAGCAAGGACGATTCTACCATTTCGCTTTCTGTTGCAGATATGAACGCAGACGGCTGGCCTGATTTAATTCTGGCTAACCGAGATGGTCAACCCAATTTTGTGTATCTGAATGATGGCTCAATGGGGTTTGAGCAGCGTATCTCCTACGGTTCAGGTAGTGATGAGACACGCAGCGTAGCGGTAGCCGATATGGATGGCGATGGATACCTAGACATCATTACCGCTAATATCGGCGAGCAAAATGGAGTGTATTTCGGAAATGCTTCCGGTGCCTTTGGAAAGGGGGTAACCTTCGGAGCCGAGGAAGGTGCTTCGTACGCCGTTTCTGTCATTGATCTAGATCTAGATGGAGATATGGATGTGATTATCGGGAACGTTCGCGCGCCCAATGCGGCATTTTTTAATGACGGATCGGGGCGAAATTTTGACCAAGTAGCATTCGGTATGGAAGACGGAATTAGCTATGGAGTCGGAGCCGGGGACGTAAATGGAGACGGGTACCCAGACGTTGGTATAGCTAATTCAAACGGATTGAATTTTATTCTCATTAACCGTTCGGCTTCGAACCAGTAGTATTCAATCGGGGCGCTAAACTCAGATTTTGCACTTCATATTCTCAAGCTTCTGCTCATCGATCTCTACTCCGAAACCCGCTTCTCGTGAGATGTGAACCTGACCATTGCTCAGAGTCAATCCGCCGTGAAATGGACTTTCTTCAAAAAACGTGTGTCCTTCCGCATCAAGTGGATAATGAGTCTTAATCGTAGCGGCAAGGTGGCAAAGCATCGTGTTTCCGAGTACGGTAAACGGCATTGTATCGAGACTAACACCGATTCCGTTTGCCTCACAGATGGAAATGATCTTTTGTGCTTGGAAGAGGCCGCCAACCCGGTTTGGCTTTAATACGATTCTGTCGGCTGCGTCCAACCTAACGATTTGCATCATTGCAGCTGGAGAGGTGACAGATTCATCTAGAATCATAGGCAGCGGTAGGGCCCTTCGCATGAAAGCGTGCCCTACCAAATCGAGATGATGTAGCGGCTGTTCGATAGACATATTCGGGTGATGTGCCGATCGGAGTACCCCCTCGAAAAAACTGATCGCTGTTTTGGGGCTGGAAAGGGTTTGGTTGGCGTCAACGTCGACCTGAATATTGTGAGGTACGTGCTGAGCTACTATTTCCACTTTCGCTTGGTCAGCCAGTACCGCCGAGCTAGTCAGACAGCCGTCTCGTCTAATTTGACCTCCAATCTTAACTTTGAGGGCCTTGTATCCTTTATCGATATAGTGGCGGCATACCTCCAATTGTTGTTCCGGAGTCTGTCCATGCATTTGGGTCTGAAGGTCCAGACTTGTTCTGTATGCTCCACCCAGTAAATCAAAGACAGGACAGTTATGTACTTTCCCTGCCAGGTCATATATCGCCATATCTATGGCGGCTTGAGCGGGTCGGCATCCAGCTGGATTACGATCGGCAACGGCTTCCATTAGTTGATGAATGCCTGCAATGTTTAGCGGGTCGGCTCCGATCAAAACTGTTCGAAACCGCGCCATCCAGTCGACCATGCTTCCAATTCCATGCCCCAGATAGTGCGGTAAGGTTGCCCCATCACCAATACCCACCAAACCATCATCTGTGCGAATGAGAATCACGCCGGTTTCGGGCGCTTTATAGCGCTGCGCTGCCATGGACTCCGCAGAAGCACCGACCTGCCGAGAAGGGTCCTCATCGGTTCCGATTTCCGAGTCCCCTGCTACCGTCAGTTGGAGCGGATAATATTCGATATTGGTAATCTTCATGCAGGCTATTTTTGAGATCTGTTTCTGGGCGTTGGTGGGACTTTTTCCGTTCGGAAAATCCTTTTAGAACGTACTACCTTTAATGAACTAAATTCAAGCTCGTCTTCCGTTAGTCGTCCATGCACCTATGATGATAAAAGTCTCAGACATCCAATTCTATCCCATAAAATTGAATTCGGTCCGCAGGGAAGGGTTGTCGGCAGATTTAGTGTCAAGCCGTTCCTCGTTTGATTTGGTCATTGTCAAAGTGATCACTGACAGTAGTCTTGTCGGATTTGGAGAAGTAATCAGTAGGTCTGGGAGCTCAAGCTCGGGTTTGATGAATGTCTTGAAGGCTTCTGCTAAAGCGCTTATTGGATCAGATATATTGAATCCTAACGCAATGGGTCGCACGTTCGATGATGCGATCGACGATATTCGAACTACGTGGTCGGCGGTTGGAGCAGCCTTTGAGATGGCCAGTTTTGATTTGATGGGAAAAGCGCGAGGAGTACCCGCTTATTCAGTTCTTGGAGGCCAGTATCGGACCAATCTGGAGCGGAGTGCCTTACTCGCCGATGTTGCGCCAGAAGAAGCTGCCCTCCAGGCTAAAAAACGGATTAAAGAAGGTTTTTGTGGCCTTAAAATGTCGATTCGTGATGGAAACAGATCGGCTGAGCAAGATCTAAATACTGTGCTGGCGGTTCTTGACGCTGTTGAAAGTGATATCCATTTGAATGTCCTAGTGGGCAATAAATGGGAGAATGCAGAACAGGTAACGTCGTTTTTCTCATCTCTCCTCTCCGATTCTTTCTTCGGGAATGTGTCGGTGGAGCAACCGTTATCTCCTCTTGACCTAGATGGACTCGCAAAATTGCGCGAGATCCTACCCGTCTCGGTGGTGTTAAGCGAATCCGTATCGTCGCCCGATGCCATGGTGCAGATTGCTCATCACGCCGCAGCCGACCGGATTACTCTGAATATTTCTCGAGTCGGCGGACTTTCGCAGGCTCAGAAAATTGTCCATATCTGTGATGCTGCGGCAATAGGTGTCAGTGTATGTGCTCCTGTCGGTTCTAGACTTGGACTTTCTGCACATACTCATCTTGCCTCGACCATTCGTGATCCCCTACCCATTGATATTGGGAATAGTCTTGCTCCAGAACGAGAGCCCTTTTCGGGTGGTTTTGATATGATGGGCGGCCGCTTAGTTTTAGGAGATCAACCCGGACTAGGGGTCGACCTGAATGAAGACGTTTTGAGGGCGATGGTCGTCAATACCTAAAGGGTAAAACGGCCAGGGATTTTGACTATCGGAATGGGCGATAAAGTGTCTTCAACTGACTTCCAATGATTTAAATGAAAGCACTCTGTGAAGCATAAGATTATTACACATTCTGTTCTGACTGGATTGGCTCTGATCATGAGCCTGATCCTGATCTCGGGGTGTGGGTCGCCTAAGGCCTCGGATCAATCATCAGGTTCTGATGGGCCCGTGAGGGGCGGCACATTGAATATTGGCTTGCACTTACCTCTTCCCACACTCGATTGGCAATCAAGTGTCTCTCATCCATTACCCATGGTTTTTGGGCACGTGTATGAAGGCTTGTTTGGATTTGGGCGTGACTTTACCGCTGCCCCCGATCTGGTTGACTCCTATGAGGTGTCTGAAGATGGAAAAACATGGACGTTTGTCATTCGTGAAGGAGTGACATTTCACAACGGAGATTTGCTGGATTCGGAAGATGTGAAAGCATCCTTGGATCGGTGGCACAGAATTGGGCCAAAAGGATCTGGACTGGCCAGTCTCGATGGAATAGAAACGCCCGATTCTCAGACCGTTGTGATGAACTTCAATGCCCCCATGGGACAGTTTTTGCTGCTTCTGCTGGGATCAGATGAAAACAAAGCAATCGTTATGCCTAAGGAGGTAGCGGATGCATCGACCCGGCCCGGCCAGGTAACAGAGGTGATCGGGACGGGACCTTACCGTTTCGATGAATACAAAGAAGATCAATATGTGAGGCTAAAACGGTTCGATGCCTATTCAGCTCGTTCCGATAACCCAAACTATCAGGCCGGAAAAAAGGAAGCTCATGTTGATGAAATACTCTTTTGGATCGTCCCGGAAGCATCTACTCGGGTAGCGGGTCTCGAATCGGGAGAATATGAGATCATCACAGAGGTGCCGGATGCTGAGGCCATCAGGTTACGTGATATTGACGATGTTGACCCGGTCAAGAATGGGCCGGGCGTCTTACTCTACTTGATGTTCAATCATCAACAAGGTTTGACTAGTGATATCAATATTCGTCGTGCCTTCCAGGCTATGGTTGACCCCTCCGAAATTACCGCGATGGTGGTCTCTGATTCTTCGTTCGGTAAGACCTATTCAAGTATTTATTCACCTGAAAGCGCCTTCAACAGCTCAAAAGAACCCTCGCCTTCCCAATCTGCTGAAGCCTATTTGAATGAGGCTGGATATAACGGTGAACCACTCTTTATTCAGGTTATTGCAACGGACATTGTTCAGCAGCGTGTTGCCGTTGCTCTAGTTGAACAAGCCAAGCGGGTAGGACTCAATCTTCAGATTCAGAGCTACGATCTGAGTACCTGGGTAGCAAGGCGCCGCGACGCGTCGGTAATGAATATGTATTCGTCGGCCGGATACTGGGTTGATCCATCTTTGTGGCAGCCTGAATTCAATGGCACCTTCCCATCTGAAGAGGTAGGGTTTTCAAATGCAGCCGCTGATGAGTTGTTTGCTAACCTGGCATCGGCCACAAGTTTGGAGGAGCGAAAGGTGCTGGCAGGCGAATTGCAAGCTCATTTCTTCAAAGAAGTAGCTCTGGTTAATCTGGGATATATCTATCGGCTTGTAGCCAAGGGCAATAGCGTCCACGATCCACATGGTAATCTGGCCTTGGGGAATCTTACCTTACACGGTGTTTGGATCGATTAAGTAGGTGAAGATGAAGCGATCAGACTGCAATGCTGAAGAGGTGTTACGCTAAATGGTAGAGTATACCCTTAGGCGAGTCCTGTCGTTCATTCCGACGATCATCATTACGCTGACGTCGATCTTCTTTATTACGCGGATGATTCCCGGAAGTCCGATTGCGGCGTTGATTGGTCATCAGGCGGTAGGAGCAGAGCAAATAGAAGCTATTTCTAGCGATTTAGGGTTAGATAAGTCGTTGATTGACCAATATCTCGAATGGCTGCCAGCCGTCTTGACGGGTGATTTTGGGACCTCACTTTTTTACGAAGATTCGGTCGTCCAGGTCGTGATGGACCGATTTCCTGTCACGCTCTATTTGACCGTTTTTTCTATGATTCTAACCATTCTGGTTGGAATACCACTGGGTATTTATGCCTCTATCCGGCGTGGACGCATAGCGGACTATGCGAGCAATGTGTTCTCGAGTCTAGGTATGGCCATGCCGTCATTTTGGTTAGGGTTCTTGTTGATTATTCTGTTTGCCGTGACGCTCGACTGGCTTCCGGCATCTGGATACCGAAGTCCGGATTTCGGTATCTGGGAGTGGCTAAAAAGGCTCATTCTTCCCGTTTTAGCACAAAGTCTAGCCCAGATCGGACTTGTAGTGCGAATGACGAGGGCGTCCATGATCGATGTGCTCGATCAGGAGTATATCACTATGGCGCGGGCCAAAGGATTGCCCGAGTCGCGTGTCGTGCTAAAACACGCGCTTAAGAATGCGATGACACAAATATCCACCGTTGTTGGACTGACATTTGCTCTCGGTCTTGGCGGCTCAGTCATCATTGAGAACGTGTTTGCGCTTCCAGGTCTTGGGCAATTAATAACGATTGCCGCTGTACGAAGAGATTATGCTATGCTAGAAGGAGGGATCTTCTACCTCACTCTTGTGGCACTGATCGTCAACCTTGCTGTTGATCTGGCATATGCCTATTTCAATCCACGAATTAGGCATACTGGATGAGCAAAAAGGTCTTTCATACTACTCTGAAGCGTCCTGGTATAAGGAGGTGGCGCCTTAATGGGATGTTGATTGCGGGACTCTGCCTATTACTCCCTCTCGCGGTGATTGCCGTTTTTGCTTCTTGGTTGTCATTCCTTGACCCATTGTCGATTGATGCTTCCAGTCAGCTTTTGCCCCCAAGTTGGAACCATCCGTTCGGGACGGACAATTTTGGCAGGGACGTGCTGGCTCGCACCGTTTATGGGGCACAAGTTTCGTTACGTGTGGGTTTGGGGTCGATGCTTCTGACCGCGTTTTTTGGCGTTTTTTTCGGTGTCATTTCTGGTTGGTATCGATGGGCCGATGCCATAATCGGTCGATTCACCGACAGTCTGATGATTTTTCCCGGCTTTGTACTCGCCATTATGATCATGGCGGCCATCGGCCCATCCGAATTCAATGTTATTATTTCCGTGACGGTGCTATATGTACCACAAGTTATCCGAACAGTACGAGCATCGATCGTGGAATTTAGAAGTGCAGAGTTTGTGGATGCAGCCCGGACGATAGGTGTAGGCGATTTTCGACTATTGTTTGTTCACATATTTCCCAAAGCAGCGGGTCCCGTCATGGTTCAGTTGAGCTTTGGATTCGCATGGGCTGTTCTTGTAGAAGCTGGACTTAGCTTTTTAGGTTTGGGAACGCCACCACCCGCACCCAGCTGGGGAAATATGATTGCCGAAGCCAGAGACTTCATTAGGTCCGCTTGGTGGATGATCACCATTCCAGGAGGCATGATCACATTGGCAGTTCTGGGATTGAACCTCATTGGAGATGGGCTCAGAGACATGCTGGATCCTCGCCTGAAAGATAGGGGTGTGTTATGAATCTAGTGGATATTCGGAATCTTGAGGTCCAATTTCCGGGTGCCACTGAGCCCCTGACAGTGATTGATGATCTTAGCCTCAACATATTACCGGGTGAAATTCTCGGACTTGTAGGTGAATCTGGGTGTGGTAAATCCATGCTGGCCCGCTCCATTATGGGCCTCGTACCTTCACCCGGCAACGTTTCTAAGGGTCAAATCTTCTTTGGGGATCTGGACTTGTTGACCCTGGATGAGCCGAGTCGTAGGAGTCTTCGAGGTAATCAGATCTCAATTATTCTACAGGAGCCAATGACGACTCTGAATCCTGTTTATACGATTGGTAATCAGATAGAAGAAGTGTTGAAAGAGCACCGACCGGACATGAAGCGGTCCGAGCGAAGACAGCTTGTCATCCAGCTGATGAAGCAGACGGGAATACCCTCGCCCGAGGCCAGAATACATCAGTATCCCCACGAACTTTCGGGTGGAATTAGACAGCGGGTTGCCATTGCAATGGCATTGGTTGGTGGAAAGGTCCAATTACTTATTGCTGATGAGCCCACGACCGCGCTAGATGTCACGATTCAAGCCCAGATTCTGAAATTGTTCGTGGAGCTTCAAAAAGAGCATCAGATGTCGCTTCTTTTGATTACCCATGATCTTGGAGTCATTGCTCAGACAGCCCATCGTGTTGCGGTTATGTATGCTGGACGGTTAGTCGAAGTCGCTCATGTGGAGGAGTTATTTGACAATCCTAGACATCCCTATACCCGTGGTTTATTGCATTCGCTTCCGAGGCCTGGATCGCATTCGAGGAAACAACCTATGCCTTCGATCCCGGGAACAGTGCCCAGTCCAGGCGCTATTCCTCAAGGGTGCGCCTTTTACGACCGGTGCGGCTTTCGCGATGACAAACAGTGTCTCAATGAACGACCAAACCTAGAAGAAGGAGCTACGGAGCATTGGGTTAGTTGTCATTTCGCGGCGGAAATCCCTCCGTTCAAGGTGAATTCTTCAGACGAGGTGACCCCATGACTCAGGTTCGTGAATCACCGATACTTGAGCTTCGGAATCTCGTGAAGCATTTTGCTATGCGGCGTTCTTTGTTGAGGCGAAGCCGAGACAAAGTGCGAGCGGTTGATGGGGTATCTCTTCAGATTCAATCAGGAAGGACGACAGCACTTGTTGGAGAATCGGGTTGCGGGAAATCAACTATCGCACGACTGATTCTTCAATTGCTTCAACCCGATAGCGGAGAGGTCCGGATGAGTGGAGAGGTTGTCGTAGGCGCATCGAAGGAATTTAGAAGATCCGTTCAGATGGTTTTTCAGGATCCATTTTCTTCTCTCACACCTCATCTCACGATCCGGTCCATTCTGAAGGAGCCGCTTACCGTACACAAGGTGTGCCTAGCTGAAGAAATCCAGGATCATATTCTGGATCTTGTCTCTGCCGTAGGACTTTCAGCCGATATGCTGAACAGGTATCCACACCAGTTGTCAGGTGGACAACGTCAGCGAATTGGAATTGCACGAGCTATCGCCGTGAATCCTAAACTGATTGTTTGTGATGAGCCCGTCTCAGCACTCGATGTGTCGATTCGCTCTCAGATTATCAATCTATTGCTGGACATCCAGAAGAGTCGAAACCTGGCTTATCTTTTCATTTCTCACGATTTGGACATGGTGGCACATGTCAGTGATACCGTAGCGGTAATGTATTTGGGAAAAATAGTCGAACAGGCTCCAACGGAGACCTTTTTCGCTGGCCCGAGGCACCCCTATTCAAAAGCACTACTGGCGTCTGCCCTCATTCCTGATCCTAAACGGCGCTCAGAAAACAGGGAGCTTGTTGGGGAAATGGACAGCGGAGTCGAACGAGAAACAGGGTGTTCTTTTCGAACAAGGTGCCCGCTGGCCATTGATCTGTGTGCTACTCATGAGCCGGTACTACACTATTCAGCTGATGAACACTTGACGGCATGCCACAGAATTGAGCCGGTATGACAGCCCACGATATAGGGGAATGTCCTTCTAGCGCAATATGAAATAGAGGATGGCCATGAGCACAAAGAGCCCAATAGAAACCGACCTGGGATCTGTCCACCCGCCCAGTTTCGATTCTAAAAGTACCTTCATGGGTGGCTGCCAGTGAATGGCTTTCAGTTGTTCGTCTGGTGGAGCTGGAGTTAACAAGCTCGTCGCTACGTACACGACGGAGCACAGGCAAAACAGCCACCAGCCAACCTGCATGAAAGGTATCCCCCAATCATCCGCCACTAGGCGAGTATCTCCGAACGCTGGAAGGTCAACCAGGAAGTAGACGATTCCAATAGTCAAACCAAAGAGTAGTGTTGTTATGGCAGCTTCCTTGGTGCCTCGTTTCCAAAACACACCAAATAAAAATACACACGTGATTGCGGGAGCGAACATCATTGGGATCTTGTTAATCGCCTCGAAAATGCTCT
>DKOG01000205.1 GCA_002469915.1 Bacteroidetes bacterium UBA7368 | reverse complement strand
CCGCGACTACATTCCGCGTTATATCATCGTGCGTGGGTCCGAGACCGCCGGTCACGATTAGGACTTGCGCCCTCGAAAGACAATGTGTCAAGGCCTCTGTTATGGCAGCGGCATCATCTCCAACAGTAATCATGTCAGAAACGGCCAAGCCAAGTGCAGTTAGCTGCGCCCCGATCCAAGCTGCATTTGTATTCACAATCTGCCCGATCAGGATCTCGTCGCCAACCGTTATTACGGCACCTTTCACTCGGCACCACCGTGTTTTGCAGACCAAACACTAGGATCTTTGTACCAATCCTGCAAAGATGTCAAGTTCTCGCCAGACAGGGAGCCACTTCGAGCCGCCTCCTCAATCAACTCTGGAAAGCTGGTCAATGTATGAAGTGGGGTACCTGCTTTTTCAAAAGCTACATCAGCCGCAGAAAGCCCGTAGGTAAAAATGGCTAAGACAGCCTCTACGGACATTTCTACTTCACGCAATGGGGAAATGACAGCAGTAGATGACATCCCTGTTGAGACTAAGTCTTCAATGACGACTACGCGCGATCCAGCCTTAGAAAAGCCTTCAATTTGATTTCCCCTGCCATGCCCCTTGGGCTTGTTTCGAACATATCCCATTGGAAGATTCATGCGCTCGGCTAGCCAAGCCGCATGCGGAATTCCAGCTGTTGCGGTACCCATGATACCATCACAGGTGATTCGTTTACTAACTATGAGCTGCTCAAATCCTTGAGCGATAAGCGATCGTACTTCCGGATGAGCCATCGCTAGCCGATTGTCACAATACACGGGTGAGTATCGACCCGATGCCCAGGTATAGGGAGCATCTGGGGAAAGAGAAACGGCGCCTATTCGGAGGAGGGCTTGTGCTACAGTAGAACTCAACGACCGAAGGGCTTCACTCATCTATATATTCGCGTTTGGTGAAATACAGAACGCCTGTGTACAGCGTTACAAGGGTCACAACGATTAGAGACCAGAAGACAATAGCAGGTTTCATCAGCCAGACTGACCATTCTCCCACCGCGCCTGGAACGAAAGCCAAGACTCGCAACAACAACAGAGCAATAAGAAAGGTTAATTGAAACGTCGTTTTGAGCTTCGCAATACCCATCGTTTTGATCGTTCTCCCTCTTCGCTTCTCAACTGCTCTGAGTACCGTCACACTCAAGTCTCGAAGTGCGATCATACCGACCAACCACCAAACAACAGAGTCTGGACGCATGAAAGCGAGAGCGATGAACGTACCCAAGACCAGCACCTTGTCGGCCACCGGATCCAAAAATTGACCAAACTTGGACCCCGCTCCATACCGTCTGGCCAAATTTCCGTCGGCCCAATCCGAGATAGATGCAAAAACGAACAACGCAAGGGCCCATACGGACGCGGAGAACGAGTCCAAAAACAACATCACAATAATGACGGGCGAGACCAAAATTCGAAGTACGGTCAGCGCGTTGGGTAAATGTCTCATCTTAGAAGGAGGTGCTGATAGAATATAGCTGATGCGCATCTTCTATTCTCGATGTTCTGTCAGTTTCCACCTGACTTCAATCGAATGTCGGGCCAGAATGTCCTATTTAATTATGACAATATGTCTGAATACTGAAATGGCACTGTTATTGAATACCCCCGACATAGATGCACAACGTGCGTCTTGCTGACAATATGTCGGCATCCTGCATCGTAATCAACACAACCAATACTCAGATTCAATGGGAAAAATCATTGGAATCGACCTTGGAACGACTAATTCGGTCGTCTCGGTCATGGAGGGTGGAGAACCAGTCGTTATTACCAACGCTGAAGGTGCCCGCACCACTCCATCAATCATCGCATTCAAAAAAGACGGCGAACGTCTAGTAGGTGCTCCTGCCAAACGTCAGGCTATTACGAATCCACACCATACGATCTCTTCGATCAAGCGGTTCATGGGACGTAAGTACGCAGAAGTAAGCTCCGAGCTGAAAACCGTACCCTACGAAGTGGTTAAAGGAGATAATGACACGGCTCGCGTCAAAATTGATGACCGGGTTTATACTCCTCAGGAAATTTCAGCCATGGTGCTGGGAAAGCTGAAGCAAACAGCTGAAGATTATTTGGGCGAGAAAGTGACTGAAGCGGTTGTTACCGTCCCAGCTTACTTCAATGACGCTCAGCGTAAAGCCACGAAAGAGGCCGGCGAAATTGCGGGTCTCTCCGTGCGACGCATCATTAACGAACCGACTGCTGCCGCTTTGGCATATGGGTTGGACAACAAAGACTCGGAAGAGATCGTTGCTGTTTTTGACCTAGGTGGTGGAACCTACGACCTTTCGATTCTTGAATTAGGCGACGGCGTTTTCGAAGTCAAGTCCACGAATGGAGATACCCATCTTGGTGGCGACGATTTCGATCAGCGTCTCATTGATTGGATCGCCGATGAGTTCAAAAAAGACGAAGGTATTGATCTTCGTAAAGACGCTATGGCCCTTCAGCGCTTGAAGGAAGCAGCTGAAAAAGCGAAGGTTGAGCTCTCCAGTTCTACGCAAACCACGATTAACCTACCCTTCATTACTGCTACGCAGGATGGTCCAAAGCATTTGACGTTGGATCTAACCCGCGCCAAGTTTGAGCAGTTGGTTGACAAGTTGGTACAGCGCACAATTCCCCCAATGGAAAAAGCGCTAAAAGATGCTGGCCTAACCAAAGACCAGGTCGATGAAGTCATTCTAGTGGGTGGATCTTCTCGAATTCCTAAAATTCAGGAAGTTGCCGAAGCCTTCTTTGGCAAGAAGCCAAATCGTTCCGTAAATCCGGACGAAGTGGTCGCCATCGGT
>DKOG01000275.1 GCA_002469915.1 Bacteroidetes bacterium UBA7368 | reverse complement strand
ATATAATCTTGTCCCAGCACGTCCAGCATGGAGGAGCGAACGAGGCGAGCAATACGGGCGGTCGAAAAGGTAGCTAGTGTGATAGCCGGCAACATAAGGTGCGCAAAAGAGCCTCTTCCCGAGACGGGTAACCAGCGCAGCCAGACCCCAAAGACGAGAATCAGCATAATGCCTAGCCAGAAGGTGGGTACCGATTGCGCAAAGAGGGCGCCACTCATGGCGACACGATCTGCCGGGGTGTTCCGCTTCACGGCAGAAAGTACGCCCAATGGAATGGAGATGAATAGGATTAGGAAAAGGGCGGCAGCCGTCAGCTCAAGAGTGGCCGGAAATCGTTGCACGATTAAATCAATAACTGGAACCTGCTGGCGCACCGAGATCCCGAAATCGCCCCTCGGAATACCCGCTAGATAGTCTCCGTATTGCACAAGGAGCGGGCGATCATAACCCATTTGCTCCCGAAACGAATCAATTTGTTCAGCCGTCCAGTGATCTCCGATCATCAATGTGGCGGGATCTCCTGAGAGAAATGTTAGCGCAAACGCAATGGTCGCTACCGCCCACAAAATAAAGACGGCCATCATAAGACGTTTGGCGACGTATCGAAGCATGGCTGTTTACTCTGATAGCGTCACGTTCCAAAGGTGTAGGACTTCGTCGGGTCTGGGTTTCCAATCCACCCGGTCGCTTACTCCGTACGTATCCGGTTGGATATGCAAGAAAATCCAAGGGGCTTCTTCGTGAACGATCTCTTGCATGCGATGGCCAATAGTCGTTCTACGATCATTATCTAGAGAAGTCTGAAGCTCAATCCATAGCGCTTCATATTCCTCGTTTTCCCACCTATAAAAATTTGAGGGGCTTGTGATGGTCAAATCTGCAGCTTCGGTCAGCAATTCAAATTCGCCTCCAGAACCCTGCATGAACAGGCCGGGAAGGTCATAAGAAAGCAATTTTGATCGATAATTTCCCCACTCATATGTCCGAACCCCTTCTTGAAACGTCACCCCGATTTCGCCAAGCTGTGAAGCGACAACTTGAGCTAGTTCGAAGTCTTGAATCCACTTTCCGATCGGAGTATCAAGGGATGAAAGCACGAATCCGTCGGGATATCCAGCTTCAGCCAGAAGCGCTCGGGCGAGATCCGGGTCATAGGTATAAGACTCAAGGGTCGGATGGTTGAACGGTGGGTTGAACATGTAAGACATACGCTCGACTTGGCCGCCGAACAATCCCTCGCTGATGGCATCAAAATCGATCGCATAGTTCAGCGCCTGTCGCACCCGCTGGTCCTGCAACGGCTTGGCTCCACCAGTGGTAGTGATGCCCATCATGATTCTCCGACCACCAGGAATGGCTTCTACATGTATACCAGATGCATCTTCGAGCAATGCCGCCTGATCAAACGGTAGATCCGTAATAATGTGCACACCACCGGTTTCCAGTTCTGCAATGCGCGTAGACACTTCTGGAATGACACGAAATACCACTCGGTCCATCTTGGGGGTGGCTCCCCAGTAATTCGTATTTGCCGCGAGCGTTAGGTGGCTGTCTCGGATGCGTTCTTTCACCATATAAGGACCAGTTCCCATGACCTGTTCAGCGCGCTCAGCGTCCGTCGTCCCACGGTAGAATCCGGGCTCAATCATCCACATCTGGGATAGATAAAAGGGTAGAAGTGCCTTCGGACCATTCGTCGTGATATTCACCGTATAAGGATCTACAATATCAACTTGTATGATATCGGCAGATGGAACCGCGACGGATGCACCACCTACCATTTGACCGGCTTTGTTGCGCGTGTAGTATTCCTCGATTGAGTACTTCACCACAGAGGCATCAAACACCTCACCGTTGTGAAACTGCACGCCCTCACGGAGATGAAACGTCCAGGTCGTATCGCCCTCGAGGCGTTCCCACGATGTAGCTAGCAAAGGTTCAACCTCCATGTCATCATTGAAAAATGTCAATGATTGATAGAGATGATCTCCGAAGGCTACTTCAATGCGAGAAAACATCCCAAATGGATCCAGAGTCGAGATGTCCGTTGAATTGGCTACAGTCAGATCATTATTCTGAACACAACCAGTAAAAAGAACCGCTGTTAAGACGATATGGAGGACTCTTCGCATTCTACCATACCGTCTTGCTTTTTCCGCCATCTACGAACAGTGTGGATCCCGTGATATATCGGGCAGCATCTGAGAGCAGAAAGGCCCCCGCTTCTCCGAATTCCTGAATAGTGCCATACCGCCCCATCGGAATCATCCCGTGACGCTTTTTCTGCCAGTCTTCTAGCGCGATGTCTAGTTGATTGGCCTTGAACATGTCATTGGATTTTACCCGGTCGGTATCTATCTGCCCCGGAACCAAATTGTTGATTCGGATTCCTTCGCTAGCAAGATCAGAAGAAAGACTCTTGACGAGGCTGACTACTCCCGACCGAAACACGTTGGATAGGAGTAAAATGTCGATAGGCTCTTTGATGGAGGAAGATGTGATCGTGATAATAGAGCCAGATCCCTGCTCGCGCATAGATGGCAATACAGCGCGAATCATGCGCACTGAACTCATCAGCGTCAGGTTGAAGCCTCTCTCCCAATCGGTATCTGAAAAGGCGTCAAACTTTCCTGGCGGGGGGCCACCCGCGTTCACAACTAGACCATCAATTCTACTAAAGTCTTCTAGGGTATCCGTGATCCAAGACGATATAGATGCCGGATCTGCTGCGTCCATCACATATCCTTTGGCATTTACACCTTGTGCTTCACGCAAGGATTTTGCGGCCGCATCAATCTTCTCTCTCGTTCGGCTTGCTATTGAAACCGATCCACCTTGTTTGGCGACTGCTTCTGCAATTCCGAATCCGAGGCCTGCGGACGCCGCCGCTACAGCAATGACTTTTCCTTTAAACATCATATCATTGATTTGTGATACGGTATTATCCGTACAAAACCAACGACTCGCAAGTGAATCCCGGTTTTGCCCTTAGTGAAATAGATAGACCTCTTCGAATATCTTTGGGCGGCTGAAGGGATTAATATGTAACATTAATTGATATATTAAACACACAAAAGACTGCTTACGGAGCCGTCGACACGCTGTATCCGAGTACGAATCTCAGGAATTTAGAGGCGTCTACCATGTCTGTCGCACGATATTCGATCGTATGAGATCCGACCCGCGTAACGTCTCTTAGGTAGGCCAACTGTTCAACAGGCTGGTAGTGTTTGAGACTCAAGCGAATCACCAAAGGACCTTCCGGCACGTAGGCCTCAAAGTCATCAATGCGCTCTACGGCTGCCCGCACTTTATCAGCCACCACTTTCGCTCCAGCAGCTGGAGTCATGGTAGTGGCAGAATGAAAACCGTGATTCCACTTTACAACGGCGCCCTCTATGGGCCCGACCACCGATTGCACCTCTTTAACCGCCGCATCATCACCTGAGATCATAATGACTGGGACACCGAAGTGACCTGCGATTGCGGCATTCCACGATCCTTCGGTCATGGGAACTCCATTTAGCTGAAGATCGGTCACATTTGCGCTAGACATGGTATGCGCTCTAACACCTTCCATATTGGATGTGGAGGCGTGATAACCGATATATACCGCTCCGTCGAATGAGGTATCAATCCCGTGCATCATGCCCAGTTCTCGGGGCCACGCGCGGACCACAAGAATGTCTTCGGGCAGCTGTTCGATAAGTAGGTTCTGCCCATTCCCGTGCGAGTCGCTGACCAGTATTTCTGTAGCACCTGCTTCCTTCGCTGCCCAGATTGCAGCATTGACTTCATCGGTCATGAATTGTCGAAATCGGGAATACTCAAATCCGGTGGGTCCAAGCTGTTCACCAGTCACCACACCTGCGAGCCCTTCCATGTCTGCAGAGATATAGATTTTGAGACCATCTTGGGCAGCGGATGAAGAAACGAACAGAAGGCAGAGGGCTAGAAAAAGGGTACGCATGGTGGTTTCAAGGAGAGTTGGGAGTCAGCAATTACAGGTCGAGAGCCACGGCAAGACTAAGAAATACGATAGCTAGGGCTGATAGTCGAAGGAAGAGCGGTATCATAAACTTCAACCACTTGTCATACGGGATTCCTGAGAGGCCTAACATGGCCATGAGAATGCCGGACGTGGGGATGATGGTATTTGAGAGGCCGTCACCACAGGTGAAGGCGAATACGGCGACCTGACGTGAAAGGCCCAACACATCCGCTAGCGGAGCCATGATGGGCATGGTGACGGCCGCCTGACCTGATCCTGAAGGAATAAAGAAGTTGAGGAAGGTCTGGAAGACAAACATGCCTCCTGCTGCCACATAAGAAGGAAAGTTTTCAAGGCCCATTGACGCGTAGAATACAATCGTGTCCAGGACTTGGGCATCGTCGAGTACTACTTGCACGCCGCGGGCAAACCCAACGACCAACGCGGCTACAATCATTTCTTCAGCCCCTTTGGCGAATGACTTCGCCGCATCAGTAAGTGTCATGCGGGAAATAATAATGGCGGCAAAGCCCATCAAAATAAACCCACCGCCCATCTCGGCCATCCACCATCCGTATCCCTGAACGGCGTACAGGATGAACGCGAAAATGAGTCCGCACGCTATCAGGATTGCACGGTGTTTCCCGTTAAATGCTTCAACTTTGACGTTAGCATCTGCCAACTCAAATGCATCGTCAGGCATAACAGAATTAGAGCGATCTGCCTTTACGCGTGCCCCGTAACGCAACAGATAGGTCAGTGTGACCGCCAGGGCACACACGAGGAAAATGGCCCTGAATCCAAGTAGGCTATTCAGTGGCAACTCGGCAATGCCTTGGGCAATGTTTACGGTAAACGGGTTGGTTGTGGCGGCTGCAAATCCGGTTTCTGCCGCGACAAAAACCAGAGCTAGACCCAAAACTCGGTCATATCCCAGTTCCTTAGACACAATGAGGAATAAGGGCACCAACGGAATGAATTCTTCTGCCATACCCAAAGTGGATCCACCAATTGCGATGACGCTCATCAGGATAATGATCAGCAACGGCCCAGAATGCCGAAACCGCTCCATGAGTGAATGAACGCCTGAGACAATGGCACCGGTACGACCTAAAATGCCAAAAACGCCACCGATCACGAAGATGAAAAAGATGACGTCAGCCGCTGCTTCCATGCCACGAGGGATCGCACTTAAAAAGCCCTGAGCACCAACGGGTGTAGCCTGTCCGTCTACGGAGGAGGGCATCAGCACGTTGCCTACGGCATAGTTTTTTGGAATCTCCTCGTAGCTGTTGGGGACGATTACGTTTCGGGTGAGTGCCCCCACTTCCATGGTTTCACGGTCATACTCGCCCGAGGGAATAATCCAGGTTAGCACACAGCAGAACAGGATGACCCCTGTGAGCAACGTGAAGACGTGAGGGACGTGGAGGCGGTCAAGAAAAGAGGGTGCCATAGCAGAAATCATCAACCAGGTGAAGGAAGCGCTACCAAGGTAGGGGAAATGTGGGTGAATCCCTCAAATTTTGCGGTTTCGGAAACCCCTGCTTAACGAGTCTGTATTGTGTTATTCGTCTATCGAAATCGTGTCTAACACATTGATAAGCAGTTTTATGCGCCCTTTCTCCCTCATCATGGCTCTTGGAGTCGTCTTTTTGTTCTCGCCATCCTCTGCCGTTGCGCAGGAAGTCTTGTGCGAGAACGGTGTGCTTGAAAACCCCAAT
>DKOG01000086.1 GCA_002469915.1 Bacteroidetes bacterium UBA7368 | reverse complement strand
CGCTCCTTTTCGAAGAAGAAGAAGAAGCTTAAGCCGACGGATTTAGCGTATCTCTGAAGGCAACGGCAAGAAGAATCCAAGCTGCTGCAAAACACGTCCCTCCTATAGGTGCAATCGCGCCAAAGGCAGTCACATTGGTCAGTACCAGAGTGAACAAACTGCCACAGAAGAGTACGATACCAATCAAAAAGCCCAATCCAGCCAAGCGATACCGCCTTTCTCCTTTGAAATGGTATCCAACTCCAGCCAAAATAGTGGCAAAGCTATGCCACATCATATAGGTGACCGCTGTCTGGTAGGTGGCCATACGGTCCGGAGTAATGGTGTCTTTCAATGCATGGGCGCCGAAGGCGCCCACCAAAACGGCGACTCCACTCAAAACGGCTCCCACGAAGGCTATATTTTTTCCAGTTAACATTGAGTACATAAAATCTAGTGCAACCTGCTCCTGCTTTCACGTAACATACAGAGCACAACGCTGACGATTGGATGAAATATGCTTTTTTTAACAGTATTGAAAGGTTTCTAGGCTAACTGCTCTTCCTGAAAGCTCTCAAGGGATCGTTGGAAAAAGATCTTTCATCTTCTATCTTTCGTCCTACGGGCTGTTTTTTTGGTCCTGGTAGTACAAACACCACGTTTACACATGCCGTTTACTTTTTCTGACGCGGATATTAAGCGTATCGAAACTGCTCTTTCAACAGAGTGCAAAATGGACGAATCACTCGCTCGTTTTGAGCTGTCTGATGAGTCCAGTGGCCGGCGCATTACGCTTGAGATTCACCGCACGGTTCGGACTACAGGTTTAAGCGAAGGCGAGTTTACCTCGCTGGTTTCCGTTTCTGCTGCATCGTCCTTTCTACAACTACAAGGCTGCACGGGGTTTCTCTGCAGCGAAGACCTCGGAGAGGTCATTTTCTTTGCGAAAAGCGGGGAGACGTCTAATGGACTCGTTGTGGAACGGGAAGCTGGCTGTTCCCTGTATGCCAACGTAGATACCAACCTGCTTTCTACTGACTTTACCCAGCTTCCCCCAGAGCTCATCATGAGTAGTGTTGCTCTTTCCGTTACGGAAGACCTTTTTGGCGATCAAGGATAAGTCTTGTCCAACCTTACGTACAGCGTCACTCTAGACGAATCGAACGACTGCCCCTCGGAATCCCGAGTTCTTACACTCGTCTCGAACGTATTCAGCGGAGAACAAATCAACTGGTCGGATATCTCGATTGTTTTGACCGACCATTCCACTGTGCTGGACCTTAATAAGAACTGGCTAGAGCACGACTACCACACCGACGTCATTTCCTTTCTTCTTGAAGAAGACCGCCAATCCCTTGAGGGAGAGATCTACGTGGATGTTGATACGGCCCGCGAACGGCACGTAGAGTTCGGCACAACGGTAATTCAGGAACTCGAGAGATACATTGTCCATGGACTGTTACATCTGGCTGGATACGATGACGCATCAGACGAAGAACGCAGTCACATGAAAACACTGGAAGATCAGTACTTGAGTCGTTAAATCAAGCTAATTTGCGCAGAGAGGACACCACACGTGATACGTGCTGAGGTGTTTGGATAATGTAAAAGTGTAGGTTGTTATGTCCCTTATCCAGTAGATCCTGGCATTGCTTCAGCGCCCAACGAATACCGATTTCGGGTACATCCTCATCTCGAGCAGATTCGATTTCAGCAGCTAGTGCTTCAGGAATATGGAGATGAAAACGGGACGGTAAGGTCTTTAATTGGCGTTTCGAAGTCAAAATCTTCAGACCTGGAATAATGGGAACGGTAATCCCCACTTCTCGGCACCGCGTTTCGAACCCCAAAAAAGCATCGTTGTCAAAAAACATCTGGGAAGTGATGTAGCCGGCACCCGCGTCCACTTTATTCTTCAGGTTTAGGACATCCCAGGTAATGTTTGGCGCTTCGAAATGCTTTTCTGGATATCCTGCGACGCCTACACAAAAATCAGTTGGAGCGGCATCAATGAGCTGTTCCAGATAGTGACCTTTATTCATATCATCGATCTGTTTCACCAAATCGACGGCGTATTCATTTCGGGTTCGATCATGCGCAATAGGTTTCGCATATCCTGAATCATCTCCCCGAAGGGCCATGACATTCTGGATCCCTAGGTAGTTCAACTCAATTAGCGCATCTTCACTCTCCTCTCGCGTAAAGCCCTTGCATAGAAGATGGGGAACCGTTTGAATACCAAATTTTCCCTGAATAGCAGCACATAACCCAAGAGTACCGGGACGCTTTCGCTTGATGTGCCTGCGCCAGGAGCCATCTTGCTGCTCTTCGTAGTACACCTGTGCAGAATGCGAAGTCACGTCCACAAAGGGAGGATCATATTCCTTTAGACCCTCTACTATTTCCAGAATATCCTGAATCGAGCCACCTCTCCGAGGCGGAACGATTTCGTAGGAGATAGAAGGCGCTCCATCTGTTTTTAAGAGATCAACAACTTTCATCCTGTCAAGCGATTTCGTTTCTTTAACTAGTTGCCTACCGACTGAGTACGGGGCCCGCAATGTACTGCGAAAACTGAATACCTGCTTTCTTTAACCGTTTTTCAACTCGCTATTCAATGATCGGAATTGTCTTTTCCTCTACTGAAGAAGCCCAACCTTTTCTGGCTAAGTACGAAAGAGGCCGTTTCGACGGCCTAAGCGAAGGCGAAAGCTTTCACGATGATCACGTTTTGGTATCTATCCTGGGAATTGGCAAGATTAAGGGTGCTCTTCGAACTGAGCGCCTTCTAAGGTCTCATAAACTGAGCAAACTTGTTCACGCCGGTACCTGCACAGCGTTGAGTGATGAGTTGAAGACGGGTGAGCTGGTGTCTGTGGGACAGGTTTTCGAAGGAGACCGCATAGAGCTCTCCGCTCCTACCTATCCACGAATGCCACTGACCGTACCGTTTGCTGAGTTAAAATCTGTGACACTGGTTACGCAGGACCATACGGTGCAGGGAGCCACAGAATTGTCCTATTGGCAACGGATAGCAGACATCAGTGATATGTCGGGGTATGCCGTTGCGTACGTCTCAGCGACACATGGGATGCCCTGTAGGATGGCGAAGGTCGTAT
>DKOG01000059.1 GCA_002469915.1 Bacteroidetes bacterium UBA7368 | reverse complement strand
GTGCCTTCCACGGTGCTCCTACGATTATCTCAACGCATAATGGAGGAATTTTGTGGGAGGGACAGGATGTAAGCCATAGTGCGGGTGCTCTCGTCGACGTGTATTTCCAGAATGAAATGACCGGATTTGCAGTAGGTGGATCTGGCAGTATTCTGGATGGAGAAGCCGTCGTGCTGCGTACGGTCGATGGAGGAGCCACGTGGAATAAGGTGTTCCAATCCACAAGGCGAGATGGATTAGCCGGTGAATGGGCTTGGAAAATTTCCTTTCCTACCGAGATGGTAGGCTACGTCAGTGTCGAGTATGCCGGCAACTCTAACAACCAAGAGGCCAAGGTGCTTAAGACCGAAGATGGCGGAATCACGTGGAGGGAATTATGGATCAATGGAAGTAGATCTTCGGCTGGACTTCAGGGAATCGGATTCATTTCTGAAAACGTCGGGTGGGCCTCTGGTCGAAGCATAAGGTCATTGACTCAGGATGGAGGAGAAACGTGGCAACAACTTCAGCACTTCAATCCAATAACCAAAGAAGGACAAATGGATGGCCGCATGAATCGGTTTTATGTGGTGAATGACACGCTCGCATTTGGAGTTGGTCGGCGACTATACAAAATAGCTGGCTATGGGGCGATAACCATTGATACCGAAGCGGCTCAAAGACCGGAGAGTTTCGCACTCGAAGCCTCGTACCCCAATCCCTTTACCGAATCAACAACACTGAACTATACCCTCCGGACGCCTTCAGAAGTCCGAGTTCGCGTGATAGACGTGCTTGGACGGATGCATAGAACATTCTATGCCGGCTACCAAGAGGCCGGAGCGCACCAATTCGAATGGAATGGAATGGACGATGCAGGTAACAAGCTAGCTTCCGGGAGTTATATTTTGCTCATCGATATTGGTGACTCCGTCGAAACCAAACAAGTAGTTCTGCTACGATGACCTATGAAGACATCTTTTACCCTTTTCAGCGAGCGCAATCTATTGATTGCGCTCGCTTTCTTTTTTGTGCTCCCTATTCAAGCCCAAAACACCAACGATGTACAAGAATCATCGATTTTGGAAGTCGTATCCAAAGTATTTGAAGGCATCAACACACACAACGGCGATCTAATACGAAGTGTGATGGCCCCATCGGCCATCCTGTTTTCCTCTTCAATGCTCAACGAAATTCCAAGAGCTAACATGAGCACGGCAGAACAATTTGCCGAAGGGGTTAGCGATCCTGATCAGGGCTTTATTGAACGTATGTTTGAAACCGAGGTAAGGATCCGAGAAGGGATCGCAACCGTTTGGACCCAATACGACTTTCACATCAATAAGCGGTTCTCTCATTGCGGAGTGGACACTTTTTCACTGATCCGAAGCGCGGAAGGTTGGAAAATCGTCTCTCTGATATACACCGTAGAGAACGAAGGCTGCCCTGAACGTCCAGCACTTGAAGACTGATAGCCATGAGTGAATTTGGACTGTATTTCCGTCTTGGTTTTGAACACATCTCGGATCTGAGCGGAACCGATCACATCCTTTTCGTGATTGCCCTAGCCGCCG
Organism: Bacteroidetes bacterium UBA7368; assembly: GCA_002469915.1. GTDB lineage: Bacteria > Bacteroidota > Rhodothermia > Rhodothermales > UBA10348 > UBA10348. The sequence continues at coordinate 17,556 of DKOG01000059.1, read as the reverse complement.
TGTACTCGTTGCGGGAATGGAAGCATATGCTGGTTCTCGTCACAGCCTTTACCATCGGCCATTCCGTAACACTCGCTCTGGCGACATTGGGATGGATGAATGTGGATGCGGACCTGATTGAAACGCTCATCCCAATTACTATTCTCATCACGGCATTGATCAACATTGTAGAACGGTTTTCAAAGGATCCTCTAGGGGCCGAGAAGCGCGATTGGAGGATGAAATATGTGTTGGCTCTAGCTTTTGGCCTCATACATGGACTGGGTTTCTCAAGCTACCTGAGGGCCATCCTTGGGACCGAGCAAAACTTGGTCACTCCCTTATTTTCATTCAATGTTGGTTTAGAACTGGGTCAGCTTGTAATACTTGTCATTACATTATCCGTGTCAGCAGGTATCGTTTTCCTGATAAACGTGGTTTTAAAGCGCTTAAAAAGGAAAACAGATAATACCCAACGTAATTGGGCAACCCTGCTGTCGGTATGGATTGCGGTGCTTGCCCTCACCATGATCTTACCTATGATTTGGTCCTGAACCGACCCCCTTACTGAGAGGCGATGACCGTGAATGTTAACTAATAGGTCTCGCTAACCATGAACTCAATAATCTCCAGACTCCTTCTGGTGCTTTTTTTCGCAACCGGAAGTGTTTCAGTCTCTTATGCGCAGAATTGGCGCAACATCGATGGCGACATAAAAGCCAAGAATCATTCTATGTTTAGGCCCATCGAAGATTGGCCTGATCCAAACGAATATCGAAATGCTTCCGGCGCACCAGGCTATCAATACTGGCAACAACGCGCTGATTATGTAATCAGGGCATCTCTAGATACGCAATAGCAGTCTATTATCGGATCTGAGCGCATTACGTATCACAATAATTCCCCTGACGAACTTGGCTTCTTATGGGTACAATTAGATCAAAACGTGCGCTCTCTAGAGCATAGCAGAAACTATCAGACGGCCGGTGCGCTTCCGGAACGCATCAGTCCTCAGTTCAGACAATTCGTAGGTGTCGAACAATTTGACGGCGGGTTTGACATCAGTCGTGTCCAACTAGTCGCTGCCAACGGATCACTCGTAGATGCCGTCTACAGGATTCGCGATACCATCATGCGTATCAATTTACCCGACCGTCTCGCACCCGGGGAAGCGGTTGCTTTCGACATAGACTGGTCCTATCGCATCCCTGAGAATGGGCGCGGAGCTAAAGAAAAGGTATCCGATGGTTGGTTGTATGAAATGGCTCAGTGGTTTCCCCGCATGTCGGTCTATGATGACGTGAACGGTTGGCAGACTGAACAATTTTTGGGTCAGGGTGAGTTCTATCTGAATTTCGGTAATTACGATGTGTACCTGACCGTACCGTACACCCATATTGTAGAAGCCACTGGTGAGTTGCAGAATCCTGCAGATGTGCTCACGCGCGAGCAGATGAAGCGTCTCGACAAAGCCTACACGAGTGAAGAGCCGACTTTTATTGTCGCTCCTGACGAGGTTTTGTCCGCAGATAGCCGACCAACCCAAAGTGGCGAGCTGACCTGGCATTTCTACGCCGAAGATGTGCGCGATTTTGCTTGGGTTTCCTCCAAGACCTATGTCTGGGATGCGGCTGGCTATGATTACGAAGACGGTGGAGATATCGTAAAAGTCCACTCCCTGTACCCAAAAGATGCCATTCCACTGTGGGATAAAGTCTCTACGCGGGCTACCGTAGTCACGCTTGAGTCTTATGGCGAAATGTCGTTACGCTATCCATACCCAAAAGCATCCAATATCCACGGACCTGTTTTTGGAATGGAATATCCCATGATTGCGTTCTGTGGTGCTCGTCCAAGACCAGATGGCAGCTATAGCGAAGGGCTCGAGCGCTCGCTCATCGGTGTTACCATCCATGAAGTGGGTCACAACTGGGTTCCAATGATCATCGCATCGGATGAACGAAAATGGACCTGGATGGACGAGGGGCTAAATACGTTCCTGCAATATTATGCAGAACAGTCCTATGCCAAGAAATTTCAAGGCAGGACAGATGTCTGGACGCAGACAGACGACGGTACGTATCCTTCGCGTCGCGGCCCAGCCTCGGCCATTGTAGCCTATATGCGTGATCCCAATCAGGTCCCCATCATGACCGAATCGGACATCATCCAGAATAACTTTGGCAACAATGGATACGCAAAACCAGCCACCGGTCTGGTCATGTTACGCGAACACATTCTTGGTCCTGACGTGTTTGATGATGCTTTCCGAGAATACTCAAGACGATGGGCATTCAAACATCCACAGCCCGCCGATTTTTTCCGCTCAATGGAAGAAGCCGCTGGCGAAAACCTCAATTGGTTCTGGAGAAGTTGGTTCTACACAACGTACCAGAATGATCAGGCGCTAGGCTCGGTTTCGGAGCAGGATGCTGATTCATTGATTGGGAATCAGGATCATGGAGCCTTCTATTATCGCATCAAAGTGGATAATGAAGGCCAACAAATCATGCCGATTCATCTCAAAGTTACTTTTGAAGACGGTTCTGACGACTTCATGGCTATCCCAGCCGATGTCTGGAGAAACAATGAACTGACCTTTACCAAAGGATTTTTCTCGTCTAAAAAGGTTTTCAAAGTTGAATTAGATCCATTGGCAGCATTCGCCGATGTAGATTTGACGGACAACGTCTGGACGGCTCCCGAAGTCCAACAGGAACAGGAAGAGTCTGGAGGCGGTTTCTGATGCTCCACTTTAGCATTTCTGCAGGAATACCCGTCACAAGCGAGACCTGATTTCTGCGGATTTCCTCGACGAAATCCGGCATGGGGGGCGGCTTCGCCGCCCCCCATGCCCTGATTAACTATATGACTCTTTTCTGGATACTTCTTGCGCTCATTCTGGCGCCGCTTTCTGAAGGCGAAACCTCGTTCTCAGCGGCAAAAGGAGCTCACAAGTTTCATGTGAGCTACGCCCGAGTGGCGGTTGAAGGAACGACCGTCGTGGCCAGGGTGCGATTTTTTAAAGACGACCTCGGAACCACGCTTGCAGCTTACTCCGAAACAGACCTAGATGTCTTGGAAATCTCTGCGGCCCAAGACTCACTATTCCAAGCTTACTTCAATGAGCAGTTTGTCTTCATCGCGGATGAAATAACCCTGGAGGGAAGACTTATTGGAAGTGGCAAGGAGATTCTTGGCAAGGAAACCATGTGGTGGTACATGCTGGAATTTGAAGCAGACCTACCCATTCAAAAGGTGCATCTCACCAACACACTGCTTTTAGAACACTTTGAAGACCAGAAAAACATCGTACAGATTCAGCACTTCCCCTCTGAAAAAAGCTGGTCCCTCTATTTCGTAGAGGATGCCAAAGAGTTTAGTCTAGACTTTGAAAAAGACTAATCTCTTAGCAGAGCAGCAATCCCTTATGCGAGTGGAACGTCTATCACCAGCACGTCTGACAACCCGGTGGAAGTCAAGTTAGCAGGATCCTTGTCCGAAATTCCCGCTGCGTCTCGTTTTCCGAGCGATCTATCATTCAGCGTAACCGCTCCCTCGATCACAAACACATACAGGCCATTCAATTCTCGCCGGGTCGACAAACTGACTGACTGGTCCTGCTCCAAACGATATCTGCTAATCCATGCGTCCTGACCGATCCACAGTGAATCGTCTTCTCCGTCAGGAGAAACCAACAACTGAACACCCGGCATTTCCGAAAAGGCCCGCTGATCGTATCTGGGCGCGGTATTCCGCTTTCTGGGTGTTATCCAGATCTGAAAAAAACGTACTTCGTCCCCTTCAGACGCGTTGAATTCGGCATGGGTAAGTCCCGTGCCGGCACTCATGACCTGTACTTCTTGCGATGTGAGGACTTGAGAATGACCCATGGAGTCCTCATGCTTCAACGCACCAGCGGTGGGAATAGAAATTATTTCCATATTGTTGTGCGGGTGCTTCCCAAAACCGTGTCCCCCAAGTACAACATCATCATTGAGAACCCGAAGGGCCCCAAAATTCATCCGTTCGGGATTGAAATAAGACGCAAAGCTAAATGAATGGTGGGACTGCAGCCATCCATGATTAGCGTGCCCCCTCGATTGAGACGTATGGACGATCATATTACCTGAAATAAGCGTAAAAGAGACTATATTTACCCTAGTACGCCAATAATCCACATGCAGTTCTGAAATGGGCATCCCCATCGGGCATATGATTCAGAAACCATGATGAGACGAATTACTCGCAACCGTGGATGTAATTCCCGGCAATATTACGCGGGCTTCTGAATGAAGAATGCGAAATATGTCCTCCTACTGCTCCTTTTTGTAGGGTGCTTAAAGCCAAGTGATACGTCTCCCACAACGACAGCAACAACCTTCTTACTGGACAGCGCCGTTCAGGTACGCGACATCCTTATTGAGCAGGGTTTTGAGTGCACGGCCGAAGGTAGAGAATTATATCCCCTTCTTTTTGACTGCGCCCGTACGGGAGCACTCCACATATACCTCTATGCCGATGACCGAGGGCGCCTCGAAGGAATCAGAGCATTCGGACCGCAGAACACCTCATGGCTACCCATCCCAATATCTCTCCTGTTTGACGCGGTTCTTTCAGATAGTTTAGTCCATGAATTACAGAGCCAGCCGGGACCTTCATCACGGATAATTCTCGGATCTCGGCTTCTAGAATGGGAATCAGGAAATGTACCTTCAATTCTGAGGATTTCGCCTCTTTCCGCCGTCCGAAATTAGAAGGACGGTGTCACGTCACCTTTTTACCTAATTGCGATATGTCCACACACATCACGGTTCTCGGCTCCGGACTCGTCGGTAGCGCTATTATAAAAGATCTTGCCAAGGACTCTACAACGCACCTCCTGGCAGTAGACATCAGTCAGCGAAGTCTACATGCCGTGGAAAACCTAGATAATGTGGAAACCCGCGTCGCAGATGTCAATGAGCGGTTTGTGTTGGATGAGGTGATCGGAAACGCAGATCTGGTCATTTGTGCTGTTCCTGGGTTTATGGGCTTCAAAACGCTCAAGGGCATCATCGAAAACGGTAAGCATGTCGTTGACATTTCGTTCTTTCCTGAAGACGGGTTTGAATTGACTGAACTGGCTGAAAAGCACGGTGTCGTCGCCGTTGTGGATTGCGGCGTTGCCCCGGGCCTGAGTAATATCCAAGCTGGATGGGCCCAAACCAAAATGGATACAGTAGAATCCTATCTCTGCTACGTGGGCGGACTTCCGCGGGTAAGGACCTGGCCGTTTGAGTACAAAGCGGTGTTTTCACCCATCGATGTTATTGAAGAATACACCCGTCCAGCCCGGTTCGTTGAGTTCGGAGAACTAGTAACCCGCGAAGCACTTTCTGGAATCGAAAAACTAGATCTCCCGGGAGTCGGAACACTCGAGGCCTTCAACTCAGATGGCCTTCGCTCACTCATCTTTACGCTAGATGCTCCATTCAAGAAGGAAATGACGCTGCGCTATGCAGGCCATGCCGAATTGATGCGGGTCTTTCGAGAAATGGGACTGTTCGATGAACAGCCTGTTTCCGTCAAAGGACAAGATGTTGCCCCCATAGACCTCACTACCAAGCTTCTTTTTGACGCATGGAAGCTCAAAGAAGGCGAGGAAGACTTAACCGTGATGCAAGTAATCATGGAAGGGAAAGAAGGAGGGGACCACGTGCGCTACACTTTCGATCTGCTAGACTTTTTTGATACAGACCAAGGCGTACACTCCATGGCTCGAACCACCGGATATACATGTACGCTCGTCGCTCGGATGGTCCTCAGCGGTCAGTATGCCCGAGTCGGCATTTCACCTCCCGAATATGTAGGTCAAGTTGAGGGTTGCTACGACCAGTTAAAAGAAGGCTATGCGAAACGCGGGATCAGGGTAACGGAAACGAGGGAAGTTCTGTCCTAAACCAGCCCTAATCGTTTTAATCTGGTCAAAAGGAGTTACACACTACGGGCCGTCCACCTCTATGGTGGACGGCCCTTGTAACACTCGTCCGTTTTTACGTAAAAAAAGGAATACCTGATTTTTCAGAGCTATGAGGACTAATTCGCCACTTTCTGATTTATTTGAGATGGGTATGACAAAATGATGTCACACCCCTCTGCGTACATTTGAATCAGGTTTTGGAACACACCCGCCGAAGCCAATCGCACCAATCATTGAAGGGTACAGAAATGAAATTAGACATGATGCACGCACACTTGATGGCCTCCCTCGGTAGAAACCCATTTTTCCTCAGCCTTACTAAGAAATCCGCTGAACTCGTATCCGGAGACGGTTTACTCCGCATCTCGGTGGAAGCACTGGATGCTAGCGGATTACTTGCTGCCAAACACCTTGCACATAACCAGTATGTAAACGCCATGCTCCACAGTGGAGACGATCTTGATGCTCACAGAGCTACACTCAACTTCTTGAGCAAAGCGGTCGAAAGACAAGGCCATCCAACGACCAGACCGCATACCTCAAGACCGGCATCGGTTCGCAACCGTAAGCCTCGCGTTCAGAAATCAGTCTCCCGAGCCGCCTGATTTTGCGGACTGGGCAAATTCCAGTTTGAGTTGTGCTGCCGGCAGACCGTCAGTAAAATTCCGCAATCCAGAAAGGGACACACCTAGAAGGCGAACGGGTTTTTGAGGCGGTTCCGGCGCATGTCGTAACAATAGGGATACGGTTTCCATAATATCAGCAGGTTGCCAGATCAGCGATTCTCTCGTGGTTTGACGCGTGTTGATCTCAAAATCGTGATACTTGATCTTTAGTGTTACCGTCTGACCAAACACACCGGCCTTTTCCATTCGCTCCGTTACCCGATCGACGATCTCTTTGAGCCGACTTTCCATTTCTTTCACGGACGAAATATTTTGCTCAAACGTTCGCTCCGCACCGAGGGACTTCCTGCTTCTTGTCTTCTGAACGGGCCGGTCGTCAATGCAGCGTATGATGCGGTAATAATATCGCCCGGCCTTTCCAAACAAGCGGTTCAGTTCTGACTCCGGAAAGCGCATTAAATCGGCTCCGTTCCGAATGCCAGACTCATTCATTTTTCGGGCGGTTACGGGTCCAACACCATGGAATTTTCCAATGGGTAAACGGGCAAGAAGCGCATGGGCATCGGAAGGTCGGATTACAGTCAAACCATCAGGCTTGTCCATATCAGAACCGATTTTAGCTAGAAACTTGTTAAACGATACACCTGCGGAAGCGGTCAGATGGACTTCCGCAAGAATCTCTTCCTTTATCTTGCGAGCAATCGAGGTGGCAGATGCCGGACCGCCCACCGGGCGCGTAACATCCAAATAGGCCTCATCCAGAGAAAGCGGCTCAACGAGATCTGTGTAGCGATCAAAGATGGTGCGAATCTGCTTCGATGCCTGCCGATACGCCTCGAATCGGGATTTAACGAAAATCAATCCCGGACACATTTTAGCCGCTCTGGCTGAAGGCATCGCAGAATGTACTCCGAACTGACGAGCTTCATAGCTCGCAGCAGCTACTACACCTCGTTTGGAAGTGCCTCCGACTGCAACTGGTTTGCCCCTAAGTTCTGGAAAATCCCGTTGTTCTACAGATGCAAAAAAGGCATCCATGTCTACATGTATGATTTTTCTTCGATCAGCCAATGCTTCCGGTTTACTTCCCTTATTGGATTATGAATTGCATCATCCCTACGTCGTGTTCAGAGGGTCGATTTCGTTTTAATACGTGGAACGAATTGGTTTTCAAATATGTGCGCTTCCTTTTTAACACTTTTCCCGAAATCTACGGGTGCACGCCGCCCCACGGTCATTTCAGGGCCTTCTCGGATTCGATACCACTATGTGCTGATCGTGGTATTCATGCTCTCCGGCTGTTCCCCCAAGATCGCACCCTTCAGCCATATCGCCTATGAACAGAGTGTAGATTTGAAGGTGGATAGCCTGAAGCTCATGGATCAGGCCGAACTGCCCTATTCAGAGACCGAAAAGGCCCTAGCGAAGCTTCAAATTAGGCTTGAAAAAGCATTTGAATTCGCAAAAGGAAGACCCAAAAATCAGCACTCTGCAAATCAATGGCAGATTCTGATCAGTCCCGAGTCCAACTTACTGGGTGGTTTTCTCCAACGATGGCAAAACGAAGGCGCCTTAAACAGACCCTTTATCGTGGCCTCAAAGCAGCTCGTATCAGCAGCATTTGACTCAATAATCGAACTTGAAAGCGGAAAATCAGGTGGCACCTCCCCAGAATAATACCTCCCAAAGTATAAATGGACTGCTGCATGATTTTCTGTCAGCATTCAAATTACAATTAGCTGATGAACTCCCTCACGTTCAGGAGGCTCTGTTGAAAAACGCAGGGTCAACCTTCATGGATAATACAGCCAGACTCAAGGAGTGGATGTCACAGGTCGCTTCAGGTGCACTGAGCCAAGAAGATTTAGCTTTTTTGATCAAAGCCCAGATGGATCTATCTCGAATGAATGCCTTGAAGGAAGTAGGATTAACGCTCGCCCGGATTGATGCCTTAAGAAAGTCTATGACATCCACACTGATTTCAAGCCTTTTCAATACAATTGGCCTCTAATTCCGGATCAGAACAGGACCCTTTCTGTTACAGATGTAAGCCACTTGCGAAGAGATCTCATGCCCGCTATGTTGCATGACCTTTTTGCCCTTGTCCTACTCTGTTTTATTGCGGTTTTCCGCACCCGGGTTCCCATGTCGAATAAGGCGTATCTCGTCACTGCACGAAAATATCGGCCACTCCTGTTTAAGGATGTGGTTGCTCAAGAGCACGTCACAGAAACGCTGAAAAATGCGATTCGTTTGGACCGCTTGGCCCACGCCTACATGTTTACCGGCCCTAGAGGTGTAGGCAAAACAACGGCAGCTCGAATCGTTGCTAAGGCCATCAATTGCACAACCCCGATTGAAGACCGCGATGACCGTGCTGAACCGTGTCGTACGTGTGTTTCCTGTCAGTCCTTTGAAGAAGGACGAAACATGAACATCATCGAGATTGATGCAGCGTCCAACAACAAAGTAGAGGATGTGAGGGACCTGCGTGAAACGGTTCGAATTCCACCTCAGGCGAATCGGATGAAGGTGTACATCATAGATGAGGTGCACATGCTTTCGAATGCCGCGTTCAACGCGCTCCTGAAAACATTGGAAGAACCTCCGCCGCATGCGATGTTCATTTTTGCTACGACTGAACCACACAAAGTGCTTCCCACAATTCAGTCGCGCTGTCAGCGTTTCGATTTTAGGCGCATCGCCACAAGTGAGTCTGTTGAACGACTCCGTGAAATATGTGACACCGAGGACATCTCCGTTGATGACGAATCCTTGATGCTGATCGCCAGAAAAGGCGATGGTGCATTACGGGATGCGTTGTCTGTATTTGATCAGGCAGTTTCCCTTTGCGGAAATGACATCAAATACCCTGAACTGATCAGGGCTTTGGGAGTCGTAGACACGGATCTGTATTTCAATGTCACACAAGCTGTTACGGATGGGGAAAGTGCAGAGATGATCCTCATTGTGGATCGTGTCGTGAGAACAGGCTATGATCTGCAGGAGTTCGTAGATGGTCTAGCTGAACATCTACGGAATTTACTAGTCGCTTCAACGGTTAAGGACCCTACACTCATCGAGGCTACCGAAGCTGATCGAAAGAGAATCGTAGATCACGGTAAGACCTTTTCCGAGTCTACCCTGTTGTCCCTCATCACCATTATGGGGGATGTTTCAGAATCACTTCGGCTCTCGAGACAGCCCCGATTGAAGCTGGAAATGGCTTTGCTGCGTATGGCGACTCTACCTTCGTCCGTAGACATTAAGTCTGCGCTCGATAAGTTGAGTAAGTTGGAGAAAATGGCTGCCTCGGGTGAGATTAAGATTGTCTCTGAAGTCAGACAGGTGTCTTCCCCAACGTCTGAGCAGGCTGCCGTGCGACCAACGCCCAAAATTACTCCGGCACCTGCCGCCGCGGTATCTCCCCCAGCTCCGGCACCTCAGGCGGCTCCAGTACCCGCTCCAGCCCCGGTACCTCAGGCCGCACCAGCTCCAGCTCCCTCTGCGACGCCGCCAAAACCAGCGCCTGCGCCTGCAGCGGCACCGGAGGAGAATGATCCAGAGGAGAATGATACTGCCCCGTTAGATACTGCAGAGACCACTATTAGCGACTCGAGTGACGTCCCAGTTCACAGTGCCCCTGTTCCTCAGCCGTCCCCCTCGACGCCTCCTCCTTCCCCCGATCCAGGCATCTCTCTTTTCATGGAACCGCCGGCTATTAAAAAGCCCCGGTCCCGAAATGAACCAACAAATCAGACTTCCACCGCAGAAGAAGTATTGGTCCTAGATAAAGATGAGGACCCACTCAGCGAACCGGATGCCCTCAGTTTAGTAAAGCCCGCGTGGGATGCCATCGTGCATGAAGTGATGGCTTCCGAAAAACAACTTGGTTCCTTTCTTAAGCATGCGACCGTACATGACTTCGGTGAGCGTACTGTACTGCTTTCTGTCCCGGACGATTTCCATGCCAAGGCCTTGCGATCCGAACGAGCACGACTCATCCGACAGCTAACTGAAGCAACGGATCTGGGGATAGATAGAATTGCTTTCAAAATTGAAGCTCCCTCTGTAGATCCCAGCGACTTGTCAGACACGGAGAGTTCAGCGCGTGAACAACTCGAAGATTTGTGCGAAAAAAACCCCGCCGTACGCGCCCTAGTGGAGCGATTTGGTGGAGAAATCGTATGGTGATCGTTTACTGAGACTTTGGTCTCTCAATAGACGAATCCAATGGAACGAATACTTTTTATCATTCAACCGGTGAGTAAACAATGAGCGATGGTACGAACATGGCTGATATGTTCAGCAAGATGGTGGACATGCAGAAGAAAATGACAGAAGCCCAGGATGCACTAGCTGCTCAGACTGTTTCTGCAGAAGCGGGCGGAGGTATGGTGAAAGTCACTGCCAACGGCCAGCAGAGAATCACTTCTATTTCCATCGAAAAAGAAGTCATTGATCCCGAAGATGCCGAACTCCTCGAAGATCTAGTGATGGCCGGCGTTAACAAGGCACTGGAAGAAGCTTCCAATGTTGCTAAACAGGAGATGGCCAAATCGGCTGGTAGTTTTCTGCCCCCAGGAATGGACCTTAGCCGATTTGGCATGTAATACATCCTATGCATTTCACTTCTGAATCTGTAGAAGCGCTTGTTGACCAATTTTCCCGACTCCCCGGAATCGGGAGGAAAACCGCACGGAGATTAGCCGCGTTTGTCCTGAAACTACCCCGAGACGAGGTAGAACAGATGGCTTCTGCCCTCATTGCCGTCAAAGACAAAGTCATATTCTGTACCACTTGCTTCAACGTAACAGATAACGACCCGTGCCCAATCTGCGCATCCGAAAAACGTGACCACGAGGTGGTGTGCGTGGTGGAAGAGGCAAATGATGTGATGGCCCTTGAGAGAACACGTGGATTTAATGGAACCTACCACGTTCTAGGCGGAGCCATTTCACCATTAGATGGAATAGGCCCCGAAGATCTGCGGATTCGCGAACTCGTAGCACGAGTTAGTGGACAAGGTGACAGCGGTGGCTCCATTACTGAGGTCATTCTAGCCGTCAACCCTAGCGTAGAGGGGGATACGACCGCCTACTACATATCACAATTACTGGCCCCGTTTGGAGTTTTGATAACCCGACTCGCTCAAGGAATTCCCATCGGGAGCGATTTAGAATTCACTGATGAGGCCACTCTGACGCGGGCTCTTCAAGGACGGGTCAACCTGTAACTCAATTCATGCTGAACGGACGCACATTAGGAGCCAACCACGCAGGCGGACTCATCGCTCGCAGAACCTCCTGGGCGATGTTGGGCATACTGCTCTTCATTCTACTCGGATATGTGGTATGGCCGTCACTCAGACTTTTCGACGAGGGACTGAACTGGCCCTCTCTGAGAGACTTGTTTGGTACACTATCTTCGGCCAATAACAGAGCCCTATTCAACTCAGTATGGATCTCTCTGTGGACCGTCGTTGGTGCGGGCACGCTAGGCACGACGCTCGCCTATTTATTCTTCAGATTTGATTTTCCCCTTAAGCGTGCACTTGTAGCGATGGCGGCTCTGCCCCTAGCGCTACCACCACTCGTCGGGGTATTGGCGTTTCTCTTCCTGTATGGAGAAAGTGGAATTCTTCCCAGAGGAATTCAGGCCATTCTGGGTCTAACAGAGGTCCCTTTTTCGTTTAGCGGGATGTGGGCGGTATGGCTGGTTCACGTCTACTCGATGTACGTCTTCTTTTATTTGTTCTGTTCGGCAGCGCTTCAAAACGTAGACCGCAGTTTGCTCGAGGCTTCGTCTGACCTGGGGGCCTCTCAGTTTCACACCGTTAGGCGCATCATCCTGCCACAGCTTCGTCCGTCAATCGTCAGTGCCTCGCTGTTAGTTTTCATGATTTCCATGGCTTCTTTTACGGCACCGCTGCTATTCGCGGGTACGAAAAACTTCTTAACCCTTCAAATTTACAATTATAAAATGAATGGCAATCTGGAGTATTCAGCGACGGTTTCCGTCGTTTTGACGCTCATTTGCCTTCTTTTTCTGTTACTGATTGAATTGGACCGACGCCAGAGCAGTACTATTTCAGCTTCCAAAGGCTCTGCCCCCACTCCGGTGCCCGTTGGATCGGGAGCCGGTCGCTTTTTTGCTTTACTCGGAGCCTTGTCCATTTTGACGTTTTTGGCCCTTCCCGTTTTAACGATCATCCTGATCTCGTTTGTAAAGGAAGGAAGCTGGACCTGGCAAGTTTTACCCCAAGCTTACACGTTGGATAATTACCTCAACCTGTTTAGCCAACCCGATGTATTGGCGCCCATCAAGAACAGCCTTACGATGGCCACGCTGGCAACAGCCGCTAATATCGTGTTCGGCGTGGCTGCCGCCGTGTTTGTGGTGAAAGGTCAGATTCCAGGACGCGGAATTGTTCGGACATTAGCGGTCTTACCCTTCGCGATACCAGGGACCGTCATAGCGATTAACCTCATCGTGGCATTCAGCGAAGGCAGTTTGCTATCGGGCGGGAGCATTTTGGTGGGAAGCTTTTGGTTACTACCACTCGCCTACTTCATTCGGCACATACCGCTGATTGTGCGATCTACGATTTCGGCGCTTGAATCATTTGATGACCGTTTGATTGATGCCTCGCAGGATCTGGGAGCGAGTAGGGTGCGCACCTTCTTTTCCATTGTTCTCCCCACCATTGCGCCGGGAATACTGGCTGGTACACTGCTGACATTTGTCACAGCATTGGGCGAGTTCGTTTCGTCCATTCTGCTGTACGTTTTTGACAACAGACCCATATCAGTCGAAATTCTATCTCAGCTCAGACTGTACGATTTTGGCGCTGCTGCAGCGTATTCCGTATTCCTGATGGTACTCATCGGAGGGGCAACGTATATCGTCTCACGATTTGGCGGCTCTGCGCGGGCCGGGATGGTTCGTTAAATTAGATATCGGACGTCATGATGAAGGTTGGTCGGCGATTGAACGAATGATAGAACGGGCGAAAGCGGACCGCATTATAGTACTTGTCTACATCTACTACTTTCTTCGTTCCCACTACAACGTCCAACGGCACGTTGTCATACGTCCCATTCCGCACGGACACGAGCCTACCCGATGTACCATTCAGAATCAGGTCTAAAGCCAGATTGCCGAAAGCCATTGGCACGATAGAATCTAACGCATCAGGGTCTCCACAACGCACGAGATAACCAAGGCGCTGGCTCACCACGTTCACTCTGCGCCCATTATTGTACTTGGGAGAATATCGTTTCAACTCTGCGGCTACTTTATCACCAATGCCACCCAGTTTTTTATGGCCATATTGATCCGCCTCGTCTCCCTTAAAGGACATGGTATCGTTATGTGCCATGGTCGCGCCTTCCGAAACGAGCACGACGGCATATTTACTCGGATGCAGATTACGGTCGTAAGACAATATTTCAGTTAAGTGCTCTGCATCAAATGGGTGTTCTGGGATAACGCACCGATCTGCAGCGCCGGCCATCGTAGGAAGGAGCGCGGTGAATCCGGCGTACCGGCCAAAAACCTCGATAACCAAAAATCGCTCGTGCGAGCCTGCCGATGTTCGTAGCGTATGCGCCATTTCAATGGTTCGCGTTACGCACGTCCCAAATCCGATGCAGTAGTCGGTACCAGGGACATCGTTATCCATGGTCTTTGGAATACCTACGATCTTTATACCATCCTGATGTAAACGATGACCGTAGCTCAACGTGTCATCACCACCAATCGGGATCAAGTAGTCCAGCCCTAACCATTCAATATTCTTCTTTATGGTAGGTGTGATGTCATTGATTTCATCCGTGTACAAGTCCGCCAGATGTGGGGGCACCATAGCTTTGGGAAGATGACTCGGACGGGTTCGAGATGAGTGAATAAACGTTCCACCCGTTCGACCGGCTCGATTAACCACTTCCTCGGTTAACTCGTGGTAGTTGGCGCTGTTGTCGGCATCCTTGTCAGGAACAAGATCGGTAAGCCCAGCCCAGCCCCGTCGGATACCAATCACCTTATACCCTTCCCGCAGGGCGCGAATCGTGACGGCGCGGATTGCCGGATTCAATCCTGGAACATCACCACCGCCTGTCAAAATCCCAATCGTTCCTTTCTCTCTGGCCATGATTTTACCCTGTTCAAATGATGAAATGTCCCGCTGTAAAGTATGCAGGCTTCAGCTCTAAAAAGTGCTAAAAAAGCCTGTCAACACAATTTATTTTAGACCAATCTGTTTAAGTCATCCGTTGCCGTATGCAGATAGGATCTGACCATTTAAAGAGACTCCTGCTTGAGAAACAAGATATTGACAATGAGAAACCAGATCTGCTGCCTGTACACCCTCGCCCTCTTCACCAAACAAAATGGTAGAAGGAGCAAGCGCATGTGCGCATATGCCTGAGGCTCCAAATTCAGCGGCGATAGACTCTATTAAACGGACAAGGCCACCTTTGGCAGCGGAGTAACCAGCTTGACCGGCAGCGCCTTGGACAGCCCCTTGCCGTGAGGTGATGCCAATCAGCGTTCCTCCTGAACTTCCCATATGACGCACTGCTTCACGATAGACCAAAAAAGAAGACGTGAGGTTGAGTTTGAGAAGAACATCCCACTCATCCAGCGAAGTCTCAGTAAATGGCGACATCGCCCACATACCCACCGTGTGAATAACGGCATTTGGCGTACTATAGGTGGATTCTAGCCCTTCAAATGCACGCTGCACAGAGTGCTCGTCCGTCGCATCCATCTGAATAACCGGCCAGTCGCCCCCGGTTCGGGGTGAGCGGTCCAATCCGATGACCTGATCACCGCCAAGTAAGAAACCAGCAGCCAGTCGGCTTCCAAGGCGACCGTTAGAGCCCGATATGACAATAGTTCGTTGTGTAGACATCTCAGTTAAGGGTTGATGTGTGATCGTAAAGGACTTTCCAGCCAGAAGCACTTTTGTGCATTAAAAGAGTGTATTTCCCTCCTATGTCTTCAAAATCACCCCCCCTTGTGAGGTGCCAAGATCCAAAGGTCAGTGCCCACTTCGGCGATAAAACATCAATATCTAGGTCATCAAATACAAGACGCCCCATCGCATCACGACTAGGGTAGGCGTTATAGTATCGCTCAAGACTTGTTTCCCACCCATACCGTACGACTCCATCAGACGTAAATCGAAGGGTGTCAGACTTTACATAATCATCCATGAAGGCGTCGATATCGCCGGCATTCCATGCGGCTTGTTGTCGCATCAAAACGTCCTTTATTGCGGCAACTTCTTCAGCCGTTGTCTGCTCAGGCACGGATTCTGTCGGTTCAACATCGGCACCACAACCTGCTATCAAAAAAAGAGGGATTATGACGTAAGAGAGAATGCCCTGATAAGAATTGGGTAGGTACAGTCTTTTATTCATATTAAGTACGTGTTACGTGACCTATTCAGAACAAAAATAGGTCATCAGGGTTATGCGACGCGAAAGAAGCGTTCCTCTTCGTCACTGATCATGAAAGGTATGAACCTACCTGTTTCAGTCTACGAGGAACACCTTTTTAGCAGCACGACAACAACTAGAATCGATCGGATATATACGCTTTTACCGTTACTGAAACTGTTTATTGATTCATTTAGATCGGATCGGCCGTTCAGGCGCAGCCTGAATCCGGCGATCCGAACCTGATTCGTGCCCAATATCTTGGTCGACAACTCCACTATTTCCTCCCGAGACGCTTCCTCGCCTCGCGCGATGCGGTATGCACTAGCATCCGTACTTGGACTCTTCATCATATCGATGGTGTTGGTGAGTTCAGCGGCTACAGACCCTGATATACAATCTTGGCAGTCTTTCCGCTCTGCGATTGCCCGCGCTGACACGGATTCAGTAGCTGTCGATACTCTTGACATCGACAGCTTGGCGGTTGATTCCCTTTGGTTGCCCGATTCAGCACTAGTCTGGGACTACCTTCCTGGATATAGAACAGATTCTTGGACCGCCCGCTTAGGACCGAAAGACCGTTTACCCTTCTCCCCCTCTCAAGGTAGATACTGGCAGTACAGCGTCGATTTTGACACAACCGCCATGAAATACACCTTGCGGGAAAAGGTGGGCCGGGAAGATGTCCGTTTTCCACTTGAACTAGATTACGCTACGTATAGATCAGTCAAATTGGCGCACGATCTAGACCAGAACTGGCGAGAGCTCATTGTAGAACAAGCCCGAGATCGAGACCGCCGAAACCGTGGCGGTCTTGGATTCAACATTGTTGTGCCAGGAGGGCGAAGTAAAGCGTTTTCTACCATTTTTGGTACTAATACGGTAGACCTTAGGGTTAACGGAACAGCCGATATCCGTGCTGGATTCGACTATCGAAAGAGCGATCAGCAAGTATCGGTAACCGGGAAACCTAGTCAATTGGATCCCGAGTTCAAGCAGGACCTCAGTCTTGGAATCACCGGTACGATTGGAGATAAGCTGAGAATCAACGTCAATTATGATTCAAGAAACCAGTTTGATTTCCAGAACCAGCTCAAGCTTGAGTACACCGGGTACGAAGACGAAATCATCCAGAAAATTGAAGCTGGAAACGTTTTTTTACAGACTCCTTCAACGCTGATTAGAGGAGGCCAAAGCCTGTTTGGTATCAAGAGTGAATTCCAACTGGGTGGAGTGAAACTGACAACGGTAATGAGTCAGCAGGAAGGACAGGCTAATAGTCTCAATATTGAGGGTGGGTCAGAGGAAACCAAGTTTGATCTGCGACCTACTGACTATGATGAAGGCACGCACTTCTTTTTGGGCTACTACTTCAGGAATAGATGGGAGGATGCATTAGTTGACCCCCCAAACATTCGAGTTTCAAATGGTTTTGAACGCATCACCGAAATCGAAGTCTGGAAACTAATGCCGACTCGGCCAGAGGAAGAGAACGTCCGTCAAGCCGTGGCCATGGTGGATTTAGGGGAATCTCCAGATATTCTCT
>DKOG01000119.1 GCA_002469915.1 Bacteroidetes bacterium UBA7368 | reverse complement strand
CATACCCTTTGCACCGGATTATGTCGATCTGGATTTCTTGCGACATCGACATGTGCGAAGTAAGAGCGTGGAGTCTTCTGGAGCGTGGTTGGAATCACGTCGGTATATGATGGGCAATTCGGATGTTCGATTGGCGGTTGCCACTCCTACCGAGGAGATGAACTATTTCTACCGGAACGCCGTTGCCGATGAGATGATATACGTGCACGACGGAGAAGGCGTACTTGAGAGTCCGTTTGGAAACGTGCATTTTCGCAAAGGTGACTATGTTCACGTACCCCGTACAATCACGCATAAGTGGCGTTTTACCAGCGAGCATTCCAGACTTCTCGTAATTGAGTCGTTTTCAGAAATTCACTACCCAAAACGATACCTCAATTCCTCTGGACAGTTACTCGAGCACTCACCGTTCTGTGAAAGGGATATCCGACCACCAACAGACCTCGTCACTCATGACGAAAAAGGTGACTTTGAAGTTCGAATCGCCAAGCATGGCTATTTGCATCCTGTGCACTTCAGATACCATCCATTCGACTATGTTGGATGGGATGGTTATATGTACCCGTATGCAACCTCAATTCATGATTTTGAACCGATTACGGGACGAGTTCATCAGCCCCCTCCGGTACACCAGCATTTCACGGGACACAATTTTGTAATCTGCTCGTTTGTCCCGCGCATGTACGATTATCACCCCGAGGCCATCCCTGCTCCCTACAACCACTCCAATATCGATTCGGACGAGGTGCTTTACTACGCTGAGGGCGACTTTATGAGTCGACGAGATATTGATCGCGGCTCTTTCACGCTGCATCCTGGCGGAATTGTCCACGGTCCACATCCAAGGACGGTCGAAGCATCCATAGGGAAAACACGGACTGAGGAATTGGCTGTAATGGTCGACACGTTTCGCCCCCTTCACATGACCAAGTTGGCGGTGAATATGGAAGACAGCGATTACATGCTATCCTGGAGACCAGAGAAATACGACTAAGCTGGTCGTGCAGCTCAGCGAGACATTACAGGAACTGCTTCATCATGAGAGATACACCATAGCTCTCGGCCATGAATACCGTCCTGGGCTGAGAAGCATACCTGATTGCCGATCAACCCGTAATCGTTTGGAGTCGATCCGTTGCTTCCAGGCCAAGCGTCTAAAAGCATTTCTGTTGTTGATCCGTCGGTTCTCCAGGTTTCGAACCCATACCTCTCTGTACGGGCGGTGAAGTAGGTCCATACATCATCATATTGGATGAATGCATGCGGGTCAGATCCCGTCACTCCTTCACTGATATCAGTAACTTGCTGAGCCCCATTAGCCTCTGACCATTGCCAGAGTTCAAGCCCTGATTCTCCGTCGTTTGCCGAGAAATACATCTTTTCGCCGGCAATAAAGAGTTGTTCAGGATCAGATCCTCGTTCATCTGGCCGAATATCTGCAACTAACTCGGGTCCTTCACCTTCGGATATCAAAAACAATTCTACACCATGCTCCGGCGAATTGGCTACGTAGAATAGTTTTCCAGCGAAGCCGGTCAGATTTCGAGGCGAAGAGCTATCCGTTCCCGGCTGCAAGTCTTCCACTATCGAAATATCTTCGCCATCGAAAGCAAACAACTCGATCCCTGTATCCGGTGTGTAGGCCTGAAAGTAAAGTGTACTACCCAAAACGGTTAGCCCTCTTGGAAGCGATCCTGAGGGTCCTGGATTTAGATCAGCAATCATATCGATCGTGAATCCATCATATCGAAACAGTTCCGTTCCAAAACCCGCTCTTTCGGCTGAAAAGTATATCACGCCATCGAGCTCAACCATGGCTTTCGGACTAGAACTGGCTGGCCCGTCATTAATATCAGACGTTTGGCTGATCTCCTTCCCATCCCACTGCCACAACTCATACCCTGATTTTTGATCATTGGCAGAGAAGTACAAAATATCGTTGAATTCAAAAAATGCACCTGGGCGCGAACTTCCAGGATCTCCGCCTATATCTTTCAGTAATTGGTCTTTAGAACCATCCCACATAAATAGTTCACGACCATAAGGCTCCTTTAGCGCGGTAAACAGAAGCTCATCTTGAAAAATGAGAAATCGAGACGGAACAGCATTCCCAGAACCAGGCTCGATATCCGAGATACGTTCCAACAATTCGCCATCATAGGTCCATATTTCCGAGCCATAATCAGGATCGGACAACTGCATATACAGCGTACCTTCGTAGTTGATCAGCGAGTTGGGGTTTCCCGCGTCCGGACCGGGGTACATATCTACGATCATTCCGTTGGGAGCACTATCGGTGCTACAACTGGAAAGAAGCACGAGAAAAACTAGAGATGAAACGTAGCGCTTCATAAGTTGGGACTTCTATGGTTGCCTATGGTTACGATGGATTGAGCGGGTTAACGTACACCGGCCCATAAGGTTTTTAAAATTTACTGCAGATTGACTTCTTCAAAAAGCCGGGTATTCATACCCTGCCTCAAAATCAAGAATATATACTATGCATGCTGAGGCAAAGACATTTCCCTTCGACCAGCAAGTAGCTTGGACACCGAATCCCGAACAAATCAGGTCATCCAACCTAAAGCAATTCATGGATATCCATGAGTTGTCGTCTCTGGATGAGGTCATGCAGCGAAGTACTACAGACATTGCTTGGTTTTGGGATGCGGCTATTCGGCACTTGGAGATCGAATTCGAAGTACCCTACTCTAAAGTGGTCGACGAAAGCGAGGGACCCCAGTTTCCGGTTTGGTGTGTAGATGGTCGAATGAACATCGTCCACAATATGCTGGACAAGTGGCTGGCCACTCCAGAGACGGCCGAGCGGACAGCGTTAAGGTACGAATCCGAGGAAGGCACCCATTCCACCTATTCGTACGCAGAACTCAATCGGGAAGTATGCCGGTGTGCCAACGCGCTACGTTCAGATGGATTTGGCAAGGGGGATATTATCGGACTGTTTATGCCGATGACACCCGAACTCATCTTTGCTTTTTTAGCCATCATTAAGGTGGGAGGTATCATCCTCCCTCTCTTCTCAGGCTACGGGCCTAAAGCAGTAGCGACCAGACTGAATGACGGAGGTGCGGTGGGTCTCTTTACCGCAGATGGCGCACCCCGCCGCGGAAAAGTCATCAATATGAAGGAAACGGCCGATGAGGCGCTTCGTGATTGCCCAACCGTCCGTCGGGTTGTGGTTCAAAATCGATGTAATCGCTCAGACCTCCCGATGACCTCCGGAAGAGATGTCTTCTACCATACCTACATATCTGGCCAACGTGAAGAGGCTGAAACGCTGAGTACTTCGGCAGAAGACATGATGATGCTCATCTATACCTCGGGAACGACGGGGCGACCGAAGGGAGCCGTACATACCCATTGCGGCTTTCCCATTAAGAGCGCTCAGGATATGTATCACGCCATGGACGTGAAGCCAGGCGAAACGATGTATTGGATGAGTGATATGGGCTGGATGATGGGCCCTTGGCTTGTTTTTGGAACTCTCATTATCGGTGCCAGCATGGTGATTTATGATGGGGCACCTGATTTCCCTGAACCTGATCGAACTTGGCAACTGGTTGATCAACAACAGGTTACCCACCTTGGCCTCTCGCCAGTTCTAATACGGGCCCTCATGCCTGCTGGGGAAAAGCACGTCAACAAACACAACCTCAGTGCCCTGCGTGCCGTTGGTTCAACGGGCAGTCCTTGGGACCCTGCTTCTTGGAATTGGGTATTCGAGCATGTACTATCGAGTAGTAAGCCCATCCTGAATTATTCAGGGGGAACTGAAATTTCTGGTGGCATCGTTTGTGGGAATTTTTTCAAGCCCCTTAAACCGTGTTCATTCTCTGGACCCGTCCCGGGAATGGCGGCCGATGTAGTAGATTCAGATGGACATTCCGTTCACGGCACCGTGGGGGAACTCATCATTCGTCAGCCTTGGATCGGTATGACGCGAGGCTTTTGGAAAGACAAGCAACGTTACTTGGATTCCTACTGGAAGCGAATAGATAACACATGGGTCCATGGTGATTTCGCCGCCATTGATGATGATGGACTATGGTTTATCCTTGGACGAAGTGACGACACCATTAAAGTAGCCGGTAAACGAGTTGGGCCTGCTGAGGTGGAGTCCATTGTGAACGCAGAGCCTGAAATTCAAGAAAGTGCCGCAATTGGAATCCCTCATGACATCAAGGGAGAAGAGCTCGGGGTCTACGTGGTTCTGGCCCACGGCTTCTCAGCCTCGGAGGAGCTTCGACAGAAGCTCGTCGCCTGCATTGTGAACGAGTTGGGGCGTCCCCTAAAACCGGGGTTTGTCCGCTTTACCGCATCCCTTCCCAAAACTAGAAATGCAAAGGTTATGCGCCGAGTGATTCAAGCTACCTACCTGGGGACAAACCCCGGTGACTTGTCCAGCATTGAAAGCCCAGCTTCTATCTCCGATATACAAAACGCTAGTTGAAACCTGTCTTAGGGCAAAACACAGGGACCTGACCGCAAACGGACTGAATTTTGCAGTAGGTTGGTCCATTATCAAGCCAACTCTTCGGATATGACGTATTTCTTGAAAAATAGCCTTTTTGCACTGGTTTTCATGGTTTCCATGGTTGGATCAGTCCTCGCTCAACCGAACACTCGTGCCTCAATTAGTGGACGAGTTCTTGAAACAGGTACGGGAGAGCCCATTGTTGGGGCACACGTCTTTATCGCCAACTCGATGATCGGATCAGTGACCGATTTAGACGGCAACTACGACCTCGTTAATGTGCCCACTGGCGCGCACCGGTTATACGTTTCCATGCTTGGCTTTGAGTCTGATTTTCTGGATATCATGTTGCGAACCAGTCGCGCCTATACGTTCGACTTTGAGCTCACTGGCTCGATTCTAGAAGCGGGCGAGATTGTGGTCGAGGCTGAACGCGATAAAAATTGGAAAAAGCGGCTCAGGAAGTTTACTCGGTTGTTTATCGGCGAAACGACCAATGCACTAGAGACCAGTATTATTAACCCGGAAGTGCTAGACTTTGAAGACAAAAGGGGTACGTTCACTGCCGTGGCAGCCGCTCCTTTAATAATTGAAAACAGGGCACTCGGGTATCGGATTCAGTATTTCCTAGAAGACTTCAAATCGACCCCGAGCAGAGTGCAGTACGACGGAGAGGGTTTGTATGAGGAGATGGATGCCAGTTCTCCTGAGCAGGCTAAACGTTGGGAAGAAAAACGGCGGGCTTCATTCATGGGCTCCTTTAGACACTTTATGCTAGCTGTAATAGCTGGACGGGCTGAGGCCCAAGGCTTCAAAACCTATTCTAGACCATCTGTTGGTGGCGGAGTTG
>DKOG01000046.1 GCA_002469915.1 Bacteroidetes bacterium UBA7368 | reverse complement strand
TAGGAAATCAAAGACACGACGAGCCAATACGGCTTCCATGAGAAACATCGTGTCCGGGTTTTGCAGGACGGCACAGGAAGACTACCGCGACGCTGGGTATCCTTTCGGTAAAACGATGGATGGAATGTTGATTTGGTTCGAATACGGTCAATTTACTACAGACAATTAGGCCTTCACTTTCTTCGGAATGACGCACACTCTGAGAAAGAAGATCTGGGGGGCGGGCCAATGGCTCGCCCCCCATTTTTGTGGGTATCGAAACCGCTGATCAAGAAGGTCATGCGTTGTATTACAAACAAACATTTCCGCAGACATATCGTACTCTGCTTCTAGAACCCAGCTTTATGCGCATTTTGGCTTTTTGATGCACCCGCCTAATCTATTATTTCGAATACTGACTCTGGCAGTCATTTTTTTGACATCCTGTGGTCCGGAGCCCACCTATGTGGAAAAAAGCTCTGAGACTGAGGGTGGGTCGGGACGCTATTACATGAATCGCGAAATTGGAGACGTTATGGGCTCCGAGCACGCCGCTCTTTGGTTAGATCGTCCAGAACGAAACGTGGAAGAGCTACCCACGCGTCTCATGAGGGTATTAGATCTCAACCCGTCTGCCGTGGTGGCAGATATCGGGTCAGGCACAGGGTTTTTTACGTTTCGCTTGGCTGAGCTAGTACCTCACGGAAGAGTGTACTCGGTTGAGGTCCAGCAAAGTCTTGTGGATACATTAGGCGCTCGAGCCCAACGAAACGGATTCCGAAACGTAACCCCCGTATTGGGAAGTGTGAGCGACCCTGCTCTTCCTAAGAACCGCATTGATCTAGCATTAATCGTTTCATCTTATCACGAATTCTCATTTCCAAAGGAGATGGTTTCCGCGATAAAGGCTTCTTTAAAGCCCAAAGGGCGGTTAGTGATCGTCGAATATCGACAAGAGGATGAAACCAGTCCCATTTCCGATGGCCATCGCATGAGCGAAAGGCAGATCCGGTACGAGATCGAAAGCCTCGGCTTCGAATGGCGCGAAACGAGAGACGTCTTACCGCGACAGCACGTAATGATCTTCAGTTTGGATCAGGCAGAAGCTATCCGTTAAGGTTCAGAAGGCAGATAGGGTTACTGATCCAGTTCAAGTGATCGCCACAGGTACCAGGAAGCAAGCGTCCGAAACGGTCTCCAGTCTTCTGCCAGAACAATAACCTGTTTAGGTGTGGGCATTTTAGGGAGTCCGTACGTTCGCATCACGCCTTTACGTATACCTAGATCCGTTTGGGGAAGCACGTCGGGGCGCCCAAGGCGAAACATCAGGTACATTTTGACCGACCAAGGCCCGATGCCCCGAACCGAAATTAAACGATCAATAATATCCTGATCAGAAAGAGGAGCGAGGCTAGCATGCCCAGGCACGACGCCTTCAAGTGTTTTGGCGGAGAGATCTTGGATAGCGGCTGATTTAGCTCTAGAGAGTCCGCATCCTCTAAGTTGCTCTTCAGATAATTTGGATACCAATAAGGGGTCTAGAGATCGGCTTTCATCGGTCAGCGACCTAAACCGGCCATATATAGTTGCAGCCGCTTTCCCAGATAGTTGTTGATAGGCTACTGCCTCACACAAGGCTTCAAAAGGAGAGTCGGCTGGCCGTAGACCTCCTTCGTAGGGGCCAATGCTGTGAATGAGTGGACTCGACCTTCTAAAGCACATTGCTGCACTTACGCCGGACGTAAAAACCCTGGTGATTTCGAGGCATGATGAAACGCTTTATGCCGAACGAGCCATTCGTGCGGGGTCTAGGGGGTACGTCATGAAGACGGAGGCGGCAGAAACACTCGTTTCCACTATTCGGCGAATTGAAAGCGGTGCGATCTATGTCTCTCCTGAAATAAACGAGCGCCTTCTGCAAGGTATTGCCACGGGACAGCATTCGTTCAACCATTCGCCCCTTGAAGTACTTTCCGATAGAGAATTGGAAGTATTCGAAATGACGGGCAGAGGCCTCGGAACCAGAGAAATTGCAGAGCGGCTGAACCTCTCTATTAAAACGATAGAGTCGTACCGTGCGCGCATTAAGAACAAACTGAATCTAGCTAATGCCGCGGAATTGATGCAGCATGCTGTTCAATGGGTCGAAAGTGAATCGATTGGGGATGGGGTTAAGAGTCAGCGTTCTTAATCAAGTCCACTAGCTTGACGGTAAAGAAGAGAATGGAATAAGGAGGAATAGTCGTTCCCTGGCCGAAGGCTCCGTAGGCTAGAAACGGCGGAATAATCATGGTTCGAGTCGTTCCAACAGCCATGCCCTGAAGCCCTACGTCCCAGCCTTGGATTACTGACCCAGAGCCCAAGGTGAATATGAAATAGGATCCTCCGATAGAGGAGGCGTCAAAAACTTGGCCTCTATCGTCATAATATTGACCTATGTAATCGACAACGAGAACATCGCCCAGTTCGGCAACCTCGCCGTCCCCTACAATAATGTCTTGGGTAATGACTTCATCGAAGATGTCGATAAGCGTCACATCATACTCAACGTCTGTATTTGGAGGAACGACAACCTCTCCGGTAGAAAGGGTCTGGCCGTTTTTTCCAAAAGCCAGATGG
Organism: Bacteroidetes bacterium UBA7368; assembly: GCA_002469915.1. Classification (GTDB taxonomy): domain Bacteria; phylum Bacteroidota; class Rhodothermia; order Rhodothermales; family UBA10348; genus UBA10348. Next base: position 2,112 of record DKOG01000046.1, on the reverse strand, counting down.
GAAGGAATTTCAAGACGACGAACACCACCGACCTTCATTCCTATCAAACCTTGATCCCACCCCTTTAGGACCTGTCCGGCACCCAGAGTGAACCGAAATTGTCTGCCCGATTCTTCGGTGGAGTCGAATTGTACGCCGTCCGTAAAGCGACCAACATATTCTACCACAATGGTGATACCATTGCCGATTTCGTCCCCGGTACCTTCTGTCAAATCAGTTATGATAACTTCACCTTTGTCTTCAGACGAATCAGAATCACAACCGGTGGCTACGATAATCAGGCAAAGAAGCAGAGCAAGTCTTGAAAGGTAGATTCGATTCAGCATACGGCTGTGTGTATATCGTCTAGAAGAGTCAGGAATTGTTGTCGCGGATGAACGAGCCGTGATGCGGAATGTTCGTCGAAGGGCAGGGCAATAAAGAATGGCTAGGCCGATTGGGTATAAAAAAAGCGGGGCCGCCTCTTGGCGGCCCCGCTTTTTAAGACGGATATTGGATCAGCTGTTTTGAATTCGTTCCAGCGTTGCCAGATTGGCTCTGACGTGATCTGAAGACGTATTCCAGAGGTCTTGTTCGGCTTCTGTCAATTCGACCTCAATGATCTCTTCTACTCCATTGCGACCGAGACGAGTCGGGGCACCAGAGAAGAGACCCTTTTCGCCATACTTCCCATTAAGCCATACGGCACAGGGTAGTACGCGACCTGAATCCTTAACAATCGCTTCGACCATTTCAGCTGCTGCAGCGCCTGGAGCATACCATGCAGAAGTACCCATCAGCTTGACGATCTCGCCGCCACCAAACTTGGTCCGTTCTACAATCGCGTTGATGGTTTCTTCGTCCATCAATTCTGGGAGCGGAATGCCTCCAATGGTCGTGTAGCGAGGCAGGGGTACCATGGTATCGCCATGTCCACCCATCAAGAGAGCCTGAATATCTTTTACCGATACGCCTAGCTCAGCAGCAATGAAGGAACGATATCTAGCTGTGTCCAAAACGCCAGCCATTCCCATTACTCGGTCAGAAGGGAAGCCACTTGCCATGTAGGCAACGTAGGTCATCACATCTAGTGGATTGGAAACCACGATAATAATTGCATTGGGGCTGTGAGCCACAAACTGTTCCGTGACTGACTTGACGATGAAGGCATTTTTAGCCAACAGGTCATCCCGGCTCATACCTGGCTTACGAGCCAGACCAGCGGTAATTACAAAAATATCAGATCCTGCCGTGTCCGCGTAGTCGTTGGTCCCAGTGACCTTCGTATCGAACAGGTGGATTGGAGCGGACTCAGCCATATCGAGGGCCTTGCCCTGAGGAAGTCCTTCGACGATGTCGATCAATACGACCTCGTCTACCATATCTTTTCGGGCAATGCAATCAGCAACGGTTGCGCCGACATTTCCGGCTCCGGCAACGGTAACTTTCATGGGATTTGTGTGGTTAGATTGTTCAGAATCACAATGAGAATATATAGGCGTCATAGTGTACGCATTGCCGCTCTCTGTTACGCGTTAGAGTGTTTAAAGGGCTGCCAATATTTGACTAAATCTGTCGAATGGCATCTGCTACTAACCGTCACTCAATCAGCAGAATTTGGATAGTTTCTATTGTATCATGCATACTTAATTTGAAAATCCTTCATGACTGATCCGCCGTTCAAGAGAATCATGATCAAAAGATCTGTACCCATCCTATTTGCTTTCCTGACCTTGTCTTGCAGCTCGCTTCCACTGGCTGGTACCGAAGGAAGTGATGCTTTAAAGCCTCAAAATGTTGTTTTCTTCGTTGCAGACGGCTGTGGACCCGCTAGTTTTTCATTGGCCCGCGACTATCAGCGCGTTTCAGGAAACGGGGATACCCTGTTTTTGGATGCTTTTGAGCGAGGATCTGTTATGACTTACTCGGGCAATCACCGTATTACTGATTCAGCGGCAAGTGCAACCGCTTATTCATGCGCAATCAAAACCTATAACGGAGCAATTGGGGTCGATATGGATCGCCAGCCCGTAGAAACGATTTTGGAAGCAGCCGAGAAAGCCGGATATAACACCGGCCTTATTTCCACGGCTCGCATCACGCACGCCACACCCGCAGCGTTTTCAAGTCACG
>DKOG01000044.1:19423-19565 GCA_002469915.1 Bacteroidetes bacterium UBA7368 | reverse complement strand
CTATCCGGTTGAGCTACGGGCGCAGCTTATAAAAAGAACGTTCCAACGTATCGCCGTCGGCTGCTTCAACCGTTCGACATAGGAGTACCTAAGAACGAACATCACCGATACCGGGAAAAAAATCGGCTCGTCCGGCAAGGAC
>DKOG01000044.1:0-19332 GCA_002469915.1 Bacteroidetes bacterium UBA7368 | reverse complement strand
TCTGCTCCCAAAGCAGATGCGCTAACCGGGCTGCGCTACACCCCGAACTTGCGACCTAATGGTCACGATACGATTACTTGGCTTTTGCTGCTTTGAGCTCGGCCTGTACATCGTTTACGTCTACCATCTTGTGATGATAGCTGTAATGTCCATTTGCATTCTTTTCGGCGATGACAATCTTTGCCATTTTTTTGGCGTCCGCTTTTGCGCGAAGGACCTTATCACCGAACGATTGTTTCTTTGCCATTTCTTTCTGTATTCAACAGGTTGGGCTCCTAAAATAAGAAGCCGAGACTTATTTGGTCTCTTTATGAATCGTGTGTTTCCGAAGAACTGGATTGTACTTCTTCAACTCAAGGCGATCGGGCGAGTTACGACGATTTTTCATCGTTGAATAGCGCGATGTACCTGGAGCTTCTGTACAGTCCAGAATGACCTTCGTTCGAACGTCTTTTCCTTTAGCCATGGTTTCTTAGCCTAAACGTGGATTCCGTTGGCGCGTGCTTTTTTCAGCACGGCCGCGATACCATTCTTGTTAATCGTTTTGATGGTCTTTGCAGAAACCCGCAAAGTTACCCAACGATCTTCTTCAGGTATATAGAATCGCTTCTTCTGAATATTTGGTTCAAAGCGGCGTTTCGCTTTGTTATGTGCGTGGGAAACATGATTTCCCGCAACAGGGCCTTTGCCTGTTAATTGGTCTCTCTTCGCCATCGATCCGGGGTTCTGGCGTTTAGAATAATACGCTTTCCGTCGGTGGGACAGTAAACGCTCTAATTAGTCTGCTCCGGTAAACCGGCACAGACTTGCTAATATACGGTCCGGCATCAGCGCTACGCAAGCACTTGACCGGTAGAGAAGGGCCGGATTTGTGCCGAATTTGTGTGAAGTCGGCCCAAACATGGTCTTTTTTAGCGTCCGAACCTAACTAACCGTCCATTTTCAACGCTTCTGCCGGCTCAATAGCCGAAGCCCGTGATGCCGGATAATAGGCTGCCGCCACACACAGAAAAAGTGCCATCGCCCCAATAATAAAGACATCTACCCAATGAATAGAGACGGGATAGGCGCTTATTAAAAAAGAGCCGGCATCGGGTAGCGGCACCAACTGGTAGGCCTTTTGGACCCAAGAAATGAGCAGCCCTAATCCCACGCCTGCGCCTGCGCCCACTACTCCAATCAATAACCCTTCAGACAAAAAGATCTTTCGAACATTGCGTTTACTTACTCCCATGGCCCGTAAGGCTCCCACATCGCGGCGCTTCTCGATAACAATCATTGTCAAAGAGCCCACAATGTTGAATGCCGCCACGACCACAATAAGGAGCAAAATTAGCGAGGCGCCGAATTTTTCAAGGCGCATCACATCATAAAGAGATTTCTGAAGATCATACCACGTCTGTGCCTCAAACCGGGTTTCATCTAGCTCCTCTTGCAGCCACGCTTTAACGGCTTCGGCTTGATCTAGGTCATGCAGCCGCAACTCTACCCCAGACACATGACGACCCATTGAAAACAGTCGTTGGGCTTCGCCTAGGTCGATGAAGGCGTGACTCTCATCAAAGACGGCCTCTAATTGAAAGAGGCCCCTCACTTCGAATTGTCGGAATGGTGAGCTTTGAAGGACGCGGGTATACATACGCTCGATAGCTGGAGCCGATAACAGAGCCACACGGCTCGCTTCGGCAGAGCCCCCTCCGGGTGACAACAAGAGGCGCTCGCCCAGCCGTCGACCCATCACAATTCCAGGCCTACCATCTACTCTGGATACATCAAATTGGCCCATGGTCGTTGATGCTGCCACGCCATCTTCACCGCTCGAAAAACCATCGTCCACTCCCCGTACGATAACCACCTTGTTTACATCTCCTGCACCCTCATGCAGCAGCATCGCCTTTCCTTCGACATAGGCGGTAGCCGATTTCACTTGTTCATGGGATAGAGAGAGAGCGATCAAAGAGTCGGCCGACTCGAACCCTCTCTCTTCCAGGCTTACGATGCGGATGTGTGGGTCGTAGGAGACGAGCATGTCCCGAACAAACTCAAAAAAACCATTGAGTACCGACAAAACAACAATGAGGGCCGCGACTCCAAGAGCGACACCCACGACAGAAATACCCGTGATACGAGAAATCAGGGATACTGACCGTGGGCTGGTCAAGTAGCGGCGCGCTATCATAAATCGGTAGTTCATTCCTTCAAAATAGGTGTTCTGACTTACCTCTGTATATCATTTTTGAACCAATACGCGTTGATGCCGTTTTCTGGCCAAACCCGTTGATACCCTGAAAGACAAAATCCTCATATCGTTTATTCTATGGTGCCTACACGTCAGTGGCGCCACGGCACAGGTCGATACCCTTTTGGTCGAGCGAGCCATTGGTGCCGAGGTCGTATTGACAAATAGTGGGTTTGGGCTTGGTGGGTTTGTGTCCCGCACGTTGCCCGGGGACTACTCGATGATCATTAATCTCAGCATCGGCTCGGTCAAAGATGAAAGAGAGGTCGCTTTTTTTGATCGATTCGGCCAGCGAGACGTCCCAAATAAAGCCAATTTCCTGCTCGAAATACCTATTCAGATTGGAGTACAAAAGCGACTTTTCCGAACTCAAATAGAGGATAATTTCCGGCCATTCCTTCACCTATCCGTAGGACCTGTGTTGGGGTGGAAATATCCTTATTTCGACGATGAAAACAAGAATGGTAGCGTCGATAATGACGAACAAACCTTTGATGTGTTGAGCGGACTACCCCATGGGTCTATTGAACCCGGCCTAGGCGGCGGGTTTTATGTGGGTGCTCATTTCGGTCCACCCGGCGAAGAGCACCGCGGCGTAAGGCTTGGCTACCGTTACACGGTCTATAAGAACAAAGTTGAACTCCTCGAGCCGTCCATCAAACCGCCAACAAGACACTTCGGGTCACCGGTCATCATCGTGTATTTCGGAAAGCTACTTTCAGGCCGTGAGTAATGGGCTTAAACGTTGAACCGAAACAGGATAACGTCCCCATCTGCTACGACATACTCTTTGCCCTCGGAGCGCATCACACCAGCATCGCGCGCACCTGATTCCCCACCCTTTTCTACAAAATCAGTGTAGGCAATCGTTTCTGCCCGAATAAATCCTCGCTCAAAGTCAGTGTGAATCTGCCCTGCAGCACCTGGTCCCTTTGTGCCTTCCGCAATGGTCCAGGCCCTGGTTTCTTTTGGGCCCGACGTAAAGAAAGTAATGAGACCCAAGAGGTCATACGCTGCACGAATAAGCCGATCTAAGCCCGAAGCATCCATTCCCATTTCTTCTAGAAAAAGTCCCTTCTCGTCTTCCTCCAGCTCCGCAATTTGTGCTTCGAGTTCAGCAGATACGAGCACCACGCCCGCTCCTTCTTCTTTGGCTATCGCGCGAACCTGGTCCACGTATGCGTTTCCTTTATCTAAATCATCTTCACCCACATTGGCCGCATACAAAACAGGTTTAGCCGATAGTAAGAAAAGAGACTTCAACCACGGGCTCTCTACATCCGTAACCTCAAAAAGGCGTACGGGCTGTCCTTCCGACAAATAAGCCAGAAGGCGCTCGTAGAATGCGAGTTCCTCCTTGATCTTTTTGTCGCCACCCTTGGCCGCTTTCTGTGTGCGATCAATTCTGCGCTCGACAGCCTCCAGATCCTTGAGCATAAGCTCCGTCTCTATGACCTCGATATCTGATGCCGGATCAACAACGGCTGCCACATGAACGACATTAGGATCATCAAAACAGCGCACGACATGTACAATGGCATCCACTTCGCGGATATGACCCAGAAACTGATTTCCCAACCCCTCTCCTTTTGAGGCGCCCGCCACCAAGCCAGCAATATCCACAAACTCGATCGTTGTAGGCACCACTTTTTGGGAGCTGTTGATGTCGCCCAATTTGGTCAAGCGTTCATCTGGAACCGACACCATTCCAACGTTCGGTTCAATTGTACAAAATGGGTAGTTTGCAGACTCTGCACCCGCCTGGCTAAGGGCGTTGAACAGAGTTGATTTACCTACGTTGGGTAGTCCTACGATTCCACATCTGAGAGCCATGATCTGCCTGTATATTCTATTTTATTCCGAGAGCGCCGGAAAAAGGAAGCCGCTCACTTAATGCTGGACGATGTTTTTGTTTCTCTAAAATCATAAAGACTGCCAGAATATGCGCCAGATCCTGCTTCTAATCCTATTTTTCCTGCCTTCGTCGGCCCTTTTTGCTCGTCAACAGGCCCCGAAAGGAGAATACATACAAGCGGGCGCCGCGATTTCTCCCGGATATGGACTAAGTGTTGGCATGCTTTCCGTGCAATCAATATATACGCGAGAGATTCAAATAATTTCTGATCTAAAACCACTTTTCATTGATCGGGGTGACCAAGCTCGAGTGGCTGCGCTGGCTGGAGTTTCCCTGCGCTTGTTGGGAGTGGAGCGCCTGGTCGGATACGGCGGCTATCGTGGATTCGACGTCGATATCGGGCTGCGTACGGGGCCTGGACTATCGTTTTCCACACGCGATACACGTGTGGATAAAAATAAACGATTTATACTACTCGTAGAACCGTATGTGCGATTCAGCCATACACTCAAAAATTCAAGTGCTTTGGTCCTGGAGGCGGGTACGGCTAGTCCTTATTTTCGCTTAGCGGTATGGATACCCTTTAACTAGAGCGTCCTAGCCGATGAAGGGGATCGAGAGATATTCTCGCTCTGGGAGGCGAACGGCTGTGAGATTACCCAGGTTAGGGTGTGTGAAAAAACAACAGCCGGTATCGATGTTGATCAGCTTGGGCGTATTCATCGCATAGGGGACGGGGGTGTGGCCGCAGACAACGGTTTTTTCCCAAGCTAGCTTTTCAGCCTTGAGATGTCCCCGTTCCCAGAGCAGCACTTGCTCATTGCCCGACGCCAAGTTTTCTGCAATCGTTAGGCCCGGGCGTAAACCGGCATGTACAAAAAAGAAGTGTTCGGTCTCAAAATACAATTCGGTTTCTCGCACAAAAGCGATGTGGTCGTCCGGAATGTCTGACTTATCCGTTGCGTCCCCATAGCTTGCCAGCGTAGAAATCCCCCCATTGATAGCCCAAAGATCGTATTCGTCCATATCCAGATAACCCAGAAGTAACTCCTCGTGGTTTCCTCGCAGGAACGTGCATTTAACCTCGTCTTTCAACTTAATCAAACGATCAATAACACCCTTTGAATCTGGGCCCCGGTCTATGTAGTCGCCGATAAACACAAGATGATCATCGCTTCCTGGATTCAGCTTGTCTAGTAATGAATCCAGTGTTAGTGCACATCCATGCACATCTCCTATCGCGATCAAGCCCATGTATCATTCCTCGGCATAAAAAGTTGGTACTACTTTTCGTCTGGCTCTGTTTTTTGAGATCGGTCGGCTATAGAGTCCATTCCAACCAATCCTCTACCTGACTTTTTCAGGCGCCCTTCCTTTTGAAAATCCAATAGAATAGCATCCAGTATCCCATTGATAAACTGACCACTCTTGTTCGTGGAATACCTTTTAGCAACCTCAATGGCCTCATTAATAGTGACCTTGGGTGGAATGTCCTTGAAACGCAACATTTCACAAATAGCAATGCGCAGTAGAATGCGATCTACTAGCGCAATGCGGGACAACTCCCAGTTTTTTGTGTATTTGGCCACTATTTCGTCAGACTCATCTTTGAGGTCTAACGTGCGCAAAAACAGCTTGGTCGCAAATTTTTTCGCTTCTTCGTCCGATCCCAGTTGAACTTTTATCACCGTTTCAATGACGTGTTCTGCCTCATCACCTCCGACGGTGAATGCATATACCGCTTGCATCGCTCGTTCTCGAGCTTCTCTTCTGCTACTCATCGTTCAGCCTTCCAAAAAACAGTCTAGCACGTGCGGGGTGGTTACGGACAGTGAACAGAATACCGCCCTTAAAATCCCTTTTCAATGCTCAATTCGGTATTCCCTGAGGCTTAACACTCATTATTGGGTTACAATTCTGCACATTGGGGTCGAATTGGGATATGAACCACCCGTTCGAAAAACATAAAAACGTGTGCGGCGCGATACTGGTCATACTCGTACTTATCTCCTCATGGTTCACGTCAAATGGGATAAAGAAAGCCTACCATAATAAAGGCCAGCTTCTCCGTAATGGTGCGCTAATTGCCGGATTTGTGGACCGTGTATCCCCTCAGATAGGAGCCATCTTTGTGGTCTCTGATGGGATTCGTGTACGGCTCAAGTATGATATGCGTCATACGGTTATACATCCTGGTGACCATATCGTGTTTTCTGGTCGATATAGAACGCCCGTTAAAAAACGTAATCCTCAAGATTTCGATGAGCAGGCCTATTTTTTCTCTTCCTCTATCAGGGCATCTTTTGATCGCGTTTCTCTCTTGCTAGTTGATCACTCTCATCACAGCAATAGTTTTTTTCATGCCCGCTATATCCTCCAAAACCTAGTAAAAAAACGTATCCACCAAGTCTTCCGCGACCCATCTTCAAGAGCACTTGTAATGGCTATGGTCTTGGGAGATCGAAGTGAGCTAACGGATGGGGTCCAGACGACATTTCGCCAGACAGGCATCAGTCACGTCTTAGCTATTTCTGGGATGCATATGGGACTCATTTCTTCCATACTACTCCTTCTCGTGGGTATTCCCATTACCCGTTGGCCTTTATCCATAGGATCACGGAAAAAGATCATCATCATCTCAACGCTGGCGCTCATCTGGATATATGCATTAACGATCGGGCTGTCTCCTTCTGTTTTTAGATCTGCTGTTATGGCCTCCTCTGTTGGATGCTGTGTTCTCAGAAACACCTCAATTTCTTTACTGCGTGTTTTAGGTATATCTGTGTACATCCTTCTTTTGGTTAACCCATCTGATATTGGGCGACCTGGTTTCCAGCTTTCATTCGCCGCTGTTTCAGGTATTGTATTGGGACGTGCACACACGCGACAGTCGTATCCTTTAAATCATTTCGCTCAATCATTCCGCGTTTCATTTTCAGCAACTATTGCAACGGCTCCTTTCCTGTTGAGTCATTTTGGCGCTCTCCCGCTGATCTCTTTTTTGGTTAGCCCCTTCGTAATTAGCGGAGTAGTTCTATCTCTAAGTCTGTCCCTAATAGCATTAATTACTCCCGTGTTTGGGACGTTTATCGCCGAAATTTCGTCTATCGGATTTCGTTTTATTACTCTTTCTGTTGGTGCTATTCCAGACGTTGCACGATTGGTTTTTTACAATTCACCTGCCATAATGTGGGCTAGTATAAGCGGAAGTATTGGACTCTGTATTTACTGGCTTAAAGGACATAATAGACCCATTATGTATTTAACCGGGCTCATTTTTCTTGGCTCTACTATTCTTTTTTTTCGATCCAAACCGGCGGTAAATGTCACTTTTTTCGATGTAGGCCAAGCCGACGCCTCGCTAGTTGAGCTACCTAAATCACGGTTTTTATTAATAGATACAGGACTCAATCAATACAGCGCGCGAACTCTTATAAACCATCTATACCATGCTCGCCCTGAACAACTCGACATTATAATTACGCATGCTGATCAGGATCACGCAGGTGGACTTCCCTTTATCATATCACATTATCCTCAGGCGCGAATACATCATGGTGGCTGGATACAATCAACTCAGTTGTCCACGTACAGTATTCGAAGGGGAATGACGCTCAATTTAGGTTCTGATGTGAGAGTTCGAATACTAAATCCAATGCTGCCCGGAAGTGAAAACAAAGACGCCGTAGTTATTCGACTAGAGTATGGAAATACGGCGGTGCTCTTTACAGGAGATATAGATTCGTCGACAGAAAAGAGACTCATAAATGAGTTCGATACCTTTTTGCCGGCAGATATTTTAAAAGCCGCTCATCACGGATCAAATACCAGTTCAAGCTTAAGTTTTAGTAGACGTGTTGCTGCTAAATGGGTCATATTCAGCACCGGTATGAATAACAGATTCGGACACCCAGACCCCTTGGTAATCGATAGATTTCGTCGTTTAGGAACGATTATGCACAATACAGCTCAGGATCAGGCCGCAGTTTTTCAGCTAGATGGTGAATCAGTGATCCATAAATAGTGGAACAGTGGTGTGTTCAACCATATAGGAAGTGGACTGTCCAAATCGGGTTCCTCTAATGCCTGTATGCGCTGTTCCGCCGCAGACAATAAGGTCTACATCCAGGCTTATGGATTGATCAATAACACATTTCCCAGGATTTGTATCAACCATTTTGATCATTTGAGGATTATACCCGTGTTCATTTAAGTAGGCCCGATTCATTTGTAAAATCAATTCAGCATCCGCGTCTTCTTTTTTATGTACATGTAAAACATGTATTTCAATGTCGGTGCCAAATGGAGCCATATGAATGAATCGCCGAATAGCCCTGGCTGCAGGATTGTTACCGTCCGTGGCAAATAGAACCCTTTTTACAGTTCTGAATTGCTTTGCCACAACAAGACTGGGACCAATAGAGCGTTTAAATATTCCAGATAACGTTTCTGTGTGTTCTTTTGGATGGCCGTAAAAGAAGTGAGCATCATTTCCAACGATCAGTAAATCGTGATACTTCATATCCTCTACGATTCGCTCAAAAGGCACCCCCTCTTCAACCAATTCAATATGATTAACGTCGTGTTTATCGACCTTTTCTTCAAAGACCTTTATCAAGCCTCTAGCCTTATCTCTTGTTTCTGCCGTTAAATTCTCTCTTAACTTCTCTGCAAAGTAAAATGACCCAATGCCTCCACCTCGGCTACTCAATTCTATTTTTTTAGTATCAACAACAGCTAGCCCTGTTAATTTTGCATCAGACTGCTTCGCAAGTTGAATAGCATATTGTGTAGCAATGTCGGTATCTGAGTCCAGATCGAGCGCAACAAGAATTTTTTTGATCATGGGTGTGGAGTGCCAGATGAAAGTGAATCCCGACGGCAAATGTACAAGCAAAGTGATTGCCCGACAAAGATTACTAGACGGGATACACACTGATCAACAGCTCTTCTTATTAATTAGAAGAAATATTTAGATAGTTGAAGATTGTAATAGAGGCGGTGGATATGTGTGAAACTCAGTTTTCAACTTGACTTGCATTACAAATGTTAATTTGAATGTGAACGGGCATACCGACTACACATTACCCAAATGTCCCAAATGGTGTTTTTAAATGCGGTATCTAGATAGTTATACCCATGTCCACATAAGTTCACCTCTCTTTTGTGGATAACACCCAGCTTCCTTTCAACAAAAACCGGAGTGTTCGTTTTTCGTTAGTTGAGGTAGAACATCTTCAACCTTTTCAACAGGTGTCCACAGCCGAACGTGAAAAGCCAAGTTTACCACAGAATACGAACGGTTTATCCACAGTTCTTACAAGTCTTTTTAAGGCCGTCCAAGCAATCTAAACATCTCTTGTTTATAGGCCTCTACGCCGGGCTGATCAAACGGGTTGATTCCCAAAAGGTATCCCCCAACAGCCACTGCGTGTTCAAAAAAGTAGATCAGTCTGCCTAGGTTTTCTTCCGTGGTGGACGAGAGGGAAATAGTAAAAATGGGCACACCGCCTTTAAGATGAGCGCGCGAAGTCCCCTCAAATGCTGCTCTATTAATGTCTGGAAAGGAGACCCCTGTCAGGTAATTCAATTGATCTAAGTTAGCAGCCTCGGGCGGTACACGAAGGTCACCACGTTCTTTTTCTAGTGTAAGAAACGTCTCTATTATGTTTCTTTTTCCATCTTGAATGTACTGGCCTAAGGAGTGTAGGTCGGTTGAAAAGCTACTTACGACCGGAAATAAACCTTTATGGTTCTTCCCCTCACTTTCTCCAAATAATTGTTGCCACCAAGCGCCCACAGCCTTGAGCCGAGGTTCAAAAACGGACATAATCTCTGTTGTAAACCCGGCCTCGTGTAAGAGATAGCGTCGTAGTGCGTAATCAATGGCGGGATTACCATCTGCTTTTTCCAGCGTTCCCATCATAGAAACGGCACCATAAAAAAGGGATTGAATATCATAGCCAGCTGCTGCGATAGGCAAGAGACCAACGGGTGTTAGTACCGAAAAACGCCCACCAACATCTTGCGGGATCACATACGTGCGATATCCTTTTTGCTTGGCGAGGGTGCGTAGTGCGCCCTTTTCTCCGTCCGTGGTGGCAATAATGCGCTGGTGACAATCATCAAACCGCTCTTCCATCCAAGATCGAATGATCCTAAAAGCGACGGCGGGCTCTAATGTGGTTCCACTTTTAGAAATCACATTTACATAGACCGATTTTCCCTCAAGGTGTCCGAGGAGCTCCTCTAGATACGCACCAGAAATATGGTGGCCGGCAAACAGAACACGCGCTGGTGTTGGCGTGTCATCCGTTTGTTTCTGTGGAAAATAAGGGGAAAGAGCCTCTATGATGGCTTCTGCACCGAGATACGAGCCGCCGATTCCCACGCAAAGTAAGACATCAGCTCGCTCGGCTATTTCTTGGCCAAGGGCCGTAATGTTCTCTAATAAAGCGTCGTTTGGTTCTTTGAGGATGGTTCGCCACCCTAGCCAGTCGCTTCCCTGGCCTGTGCCATTGAGCAAAGCTTCGTGTGCGGCGTGAGCTCTTTTTTCGTATCCACTCCACTGACTTTTGTCTATAAAAGCGTCAACACCTGTAAAATCGAACTGTATCATGGGATATTGACCGGGAGTGACTCCGGTTATGTGGGTATCTTCTATGCTCAAAAGCTACACAAGAGCGTGTTTATATATGCGAACATTCATCTCATTTAATGAAGCACTTTCAGAGGTGTTGGATAGGGTTCGGCTCGTAGAAGCGGAGCGCATTCCGTTGAGTGAGGCGCTAGGGCGCACGCTCGCAAAAGATGTGGTTAGTTCAGATAGTATTCCCCCTTTCGCCAGCTCAGCAATGGACGGGTATGCTCTTCGTGCCGAAGATCTAACAGGAGCCGGGGGTACACTCAAGGTCATCGAACACATTCCGGCTGGCCGAATGCCGCAGAAAACGGTTGGTGTTGGACAGTGTGCTCGGATTATGACGGGCGCCCCGATCCCCAAGGGCGCTGACACGGTGGTGCCTGTGGAGTGGACTCAGGAGGACCAGGAAGTAGTTGATATAGACCGGGGCGCCCCCCTAGGAGTGCATGTCCGCCCGGCAGCAGAGGATGTGTGTGTGGGTGACATTATCCTACGCGAGGGTGATGTCGTGACGCCCGGTGGTCTCGGCATGCTGGCCTCGCTGGGGTGCATTTCGCCACTGGTTAGAAAGCGTCCGCGAATCGGAATTATTTCAACAGGAGACGAGGTGGTGCCCCCTTCTGCTCAACCAGAAATGGGGCAAATTCGAAATTCAAACGGTCCGACGTTACAGGCACTGGCGGGTGTGTTTGGTGCATCTTGCATGGGTTATGTGCACGCAAAAGACGACCCAAAAGACATCCAGCGAGCTATTGAAAGCCAAGTGGAAACGGACTTATTGATTATTGCTGGTGGTGTGTCCGTTGGACAACATGATTACGTAAAGACGGTGCTGGAGAAGATGGGAATGGCGATGCACTTTTGGAAAGTTCGTCAACGTCCTGGTAAACCACTGGCATTTGGCACGATTGGAAAACTCCCCATTCTGGGGCTTCCTGGAAACCCCGTCTCTTCGGCTATGTGTTTTTCTATTTACGGACGTCGGGCTATCGATACGATGCTTGGAAAAGCAAACCTGGGTGGCGCTCAACTTCAGGCTACCATGAATGCGCCCATGAAAAAAGTGCCTGAGCTACACTACTTCAGTCGGGGTATCGCCTTTATGCGAAGCGATGGAACGCTTGAGGTGGGGCCGGCAGGCGCTCAGGGCTCTAACTTATTGGGCTCTGTATTGAAGGCGAATTGTATTATTCACCTTCCCGCCGATCAGTCGAAGGTGGGACCCGGGACAAAGGTCACTATTGAGCTTCTTCCCTGGACAGATCTGAACCCTGTTTAAAGATGGGCTCAAACTCCTTGAGTGGAAGGCCTGATTTTTGAGATTTTGTTTTCCCTCGCTTGAGCTCTAGTTCATAGGCCACGCGGTCGGAACGGTAGTAGCGCTGCTGATAATAAAAGTGCTGATCGGCTTCTGTCATGGAGGTGCGCTCGATGAGCATGAGGGCCCTTCCCCAGGGTACATCCAGATACTGAGCGACATCGTTGGGCGCGTTCACTGCCTCAATCCTAAAGCGACCTCGACAGACGCAAATGTCATAGTGGTCCTCAAGAATGGAGTAAATGGTTGTTGTCTCGAGATCGTGTTTTTCGATTAAATGGGCATAGAACATGGGAATCCAGGTTCTGTCAAAAGCCAGCGCCTGACCATCACCTTTTCGTAGGCGATCTATTCGGTAAACGGTGGTGCCTTCTTCTATATCGAGTGCGACAGCCACTCTATTGGAGGCTGCCTCGGCACCCTGGTGCATCACAATAGATTGTGGAACGATTCCAGCAGACTCCATGTCTTCAACAAAGTCGGTCAAACGAACCAGACCCTGATGTACCCGATTATCCTTGACAAAAGACCCGAGTCCTTGTCTTCGGTAAATCAAATCCTCAGACTCCAGTGTTTGAAGCGCACGGCGAACCGTAATGCGACTTACACCGAATTGCTTCCCCAGTTGGTTTTCAGAAGGCAATTGGTCGTCTTCAATGTATGCGCCGGCTTCAATTCGTTCACGGAGCCACGAGCTGACCACTTCGTGTCTGGGCTGTGCGTTTGCCATTTGGGGACAGTTGTTAGGTAAGTGAACACGGGTATAGGAAAGTAGATAACAAGTACAACACAAACCATACTTATGATAACAGGTTGGGAAAATGTTGTGCATGTGAGGGAAATCACCACATCACCCTTGGATTCAGGATGACGCTCTTGTTATTACAAGTATTACACGATAATATCTTGGTGGTCGCGACCTTGGTTTTGAATCGTCCTACCACTAACAGAGAGGATATCAGTATGGTATCTCGTCGAATAAATATGACCGCGCGCCTCACAGGTGCACTCCTAGTTGTTTTCTGCATGACTATATCAGCATATGCTCAATCAGGTCACGTTATGAATGGTGCCGGTCCGGTTGATCAAAGTATGTCTGGTGCAGGAATGGCAGCTCCTCGTGACGCCCAGACGGCCCTCCACTGGAACCCAGCTGCACTATTTACAGTGCCGGGTACATCCTTGGATATCAGTTTGCAGTACATGATGCCGAGCAGTACGATAACATCTTCTGTTCAGGCAGGCGCTTTTGGCCCGGCGTTCGGCCCTCCGGTTACGATGGAAGGAACCACAGACAGTGATATTGGTGGTTTCCCTATTCCCACATTTGCATTCGCAAAAGTTGATCCTGAAAGCAAGCTGGCCCGGGGCGTTAGTGCCGTCGGTGTGGGTGTGCCCATACACCTGATATTCGTTTCCAGACCGAGACCAAATCACGTTTTCCATATCTACGATTAGGTGGGGCGCAGAAAACTTTAGATCCCAAAGAGCTGGAAAGAGGAGGTCGGTAGGATTCTGAACGACGATATATCCTTTGTACGTGGTGTAGTCATAGCTGTCGATCCAGGTCGAGATGACCATGTCGGAGGGTTGAGCAACAGGCTGTTCGGGAGCGAATGCTACCTCAACAGGATAGGATGAGCCGTTGAAAAATAGATTCCGCGGAATCTCGACACTGTTATTGTAGGCTAAGCCACTGATGGTGAACCAGACGACCTCACCGGGTAAAATGGTGTTGGTCCATCCTTGGCCAAATACTTCATGCGGGAGTCGTTGCAGAACGTTCAGGCTATCAGTCCACTCTACGTGCTCGATGTGTTCTACATGAGAGTTCAATTCAAAGGTCATTTTCCAGTCGGAAATGGCCGTTGATGTCATGTTGGTGATCATGACATGGGCTACGTATCGACCGTCTCGGAGCTCTTCGGTCGCGTGAACGATGCGCACAGCTTGTGCCGTGCTGCGTTCGGCGGCAGACAAGGTCAGAAGGGCAAAAAACAACAAGATGGCCGATCTAAGGCGCATAGGATCATTCCAGAGCAATAAAGCTCCGGTATTAATGCGGACAAATGTGGAGAAGCGGCGGCTTGTTCCAAGTCTTTATAACGACAAGAAATCAGTTTTTCGCTCTATTTAACGCGTAATATTTGCTGCGTTACCAGTTTGCCACCTTGTTCGATCCGGATGAAGTAGGCGCCCGTAGCTAAATCTGTAGCATCCCAAGAAACCTGGTGATCCCCTGGTCCTGCCATACCACTCCAAAGAAGAGCTACTTCACGTCCTTGAATATCGAATGCGTTTATCCGCACGGCCCCGGGTGAATCCGTGCTCCATTCTATAGTTGCCGATTGCCGAACCGGGTTGGGGTACACGTTTCGTACAGATAGAGAAGTTGGGAGCTCAGATCCTGTTTCCTCTACCGAAATAGGCACTGCTTCGTTTGGCAGGGTCCACACCCCTCTTCCATGTGTTGCCGCGACGACTTGCTCATCGATTAGTTTAAGCTGCCAGATCGATACGGCAGGCAACCCATTTTCTGCATGATGCCATGTTAGTCCATCGTCCATGGACTCAACGAGTCCAATTTCTGTTGCCGCCCAAATCACGGGATTGGAAGGGAAGTCCAGTACATCGTAAACCGCTACGTCAGGAAACCCATTGGCACTGACCAATGTGCCAGGTCGGCTTTGGAATCCAGATAAGTCTTCCCATGTTTGACCCAAGTCCGTACTTCGAAGGAGCTTCGAGCGGTTTGAGGCTGAAAAAGTGACATAGACCGTTTCTGCGTGTTCGTAACTGGTAGCGAGTCCGGAAAGGCGTCCGGGCGAGCTATCAGGCGAGGGTATGCTTGTAAACGTATTACCTCCATCGGAGGAAACGTGCAGCTTACCGTCATCGTCCGAAGATGAAGGGAACGTGTCCATTTCATATCCGGCCCACACGATATTACCGTCGACATGAGACACAGCAACCTTTCCGTTACCCGAAAACCCCCAGTCATCAGCCGGTATGCTTCTCAAATTCCACGATTCTGCGAAATTGACAGATTTCCAGATTCCAGATTCGCCAACGGTGAAGAGGATGTCGGAATCGTCAGGGTCTTGTGCGATAACGGTTAGAAACTGACCTCCGTCTGCGCGGCTTCCAGTATCTTTTAAGCCGCCCGTTCCATTTGTAAAGCTTTGGCCTCCATTGAGAGAGCGTTGAAACCAATTCCATTGGCTGGTTGTGATCATTTTTTGGTCATTTTGCTTGTGCCAGACGGTATCAAATCCATCTCCGCCCCCAGCATTGAACCAGCTTTGAAAGGGTTGTGCATTTCCAAAAGAACGCCAAGAGCCATTATCCTGCGTACCGCCTATGTAAGCATCTACTCCTGGCTTTTTATCCACGCCATAGAATTGAGCGGTGTTGTATCCTCGGTCTCTGTCAACCCAGTTAGATCCGCCGTCTCCCGAGTAAAAAACGCCTCCATCATTACCAAGAACGATTTGAAAGGTGGATGGACCCGTTGGGGTCGTAACCATTACGTGCTGATCAGCATGCACTCCACTCCCCGTGAGTGAAACACTGACTGCAGCGGCTTCGCGATCGCTCCAAGTAAATGCAAGGGATGATGTAGGGAGATTGCTGGGATCCCAAGTTGCATCACCAAGTACGGGCCAGAAGAAATAGGCCAAATCGGATACGATTCCACCATCCTGTGCAATGAGTGGATCGGGAGTCGTTGCGTTATAGGGTCTGGCGTGAATGAGCACATACTCTCGGTCGATATCGTTCTGATCGTATAGCGACAGGTCAAATGCCCCGTTATCTTCTCGGTCTCTGAAGCTGACCATGAGCTGTCGGTTATTGTCCGTATCCCATACTTCAAACGGCACATCTACATAGTCCTGATACGGATAGTCTGCAAAGTCTACTCCGGACTGGTCAGGAGGGGTAAATCGATGGGCTTTTTGACTGCGACCTGAACCAAATCGAACCTCGACAGAAACCATTTTTTCTAGTGTAATCGTGGATTCTGGTTCATCAATTCCTAGCCTCATTCCTCCACCCAAGTACTGGGCGCCGAAATTGACATAATCCATGAAAGATTCCGTACCGTTTTCGGTTGCTCCGAGAAACACCTTCGTGGCCTGCGAACCCGTTACGGTGACTCGATACAGAGCAACACCTCCCAGAAAGGCCACGTCTTCATCAAAAGGATGGGCTTTGACCATCAGGTCATACCAGCCCTGAGTACCTGCAACATCTATTTCTGTATTTCCTGTATTTCCTACCTGAACAGCGGCCACCCAGAGTTCGCCTCGATTATTGGATACGTAAATAGGATCAACGCCGTCGCTTGATTCGACCATGGCAAACAAGCGTGCCGGGTTGGCGGGAGAAACATCTAGCTCGATGCGTGAATTGTTTCCAGCCTGTGAAAGGCCTAAGTGCGACTCGCTCCAGGTAAGACCGGCATCTGTCGACTTTAATATGCCTGCAGCGGGATCAGAAGCGTACTGAACATTGAAATTTCCCGGTTCGGCAACAATCTGATAAAACCCAGCACTACTGGCTCCCTCTTGAGTTGTGGTCCAAGACGCGCCCCCGTCTTCAGAGCGCATGATTCCACCGTTGGTAGCCGCCAACACGATGTCCGCATTCGAAGGATCGACAAGGAGTCTATTCACGAATAAAAAGTCGAAGGATGAGGTGGTAGCCGATAGAGGGATCCATTCATTTCCTCCATCAGTTGATTTAAACATACCGTCTCCAATGGCCGCATCTACATTTCTGAAGCCTTCCCCTGTACCTGCGTACATGATAGATGGATTGGAAACCGATTGGGCCAGTGAGTTAATTGCTATGTTTGAAAGGCCATCAGTAAGCGGCTCCCACTTGAGCCCCTTATCAACTGTTTTCCATATTCCTCCGCTGACAGATCCAGCGAACCAAGTTGAGTGGGTGGGGTCATTGATATCAACGATAATAGCGCGGGTGCGCCCACCTACATTGCCTGGACCTCGCTCACTCCATGGCAGGGGCGCTTGTCCTCCTTTGCGTGCTGCTCGCACCTGAGTGAGCGCATTAATACGATATCCCGGATCGTAAGAAGGCTTGGATTCGTCGTTGGCCGTTCGGATCTCACGATCATGCTTTAGATACTCATCTGGGTGAGTCTGGGGAAAGTCAAAGGGCGGAGAGGACCACTCTTGACCACTATCCATCAAAAGGAGAAGAGTAAGAAAGGCTCCCGTGAGTATTACGAAGATCCGTTTTGAGAGTATCATATCTGGGATTTGTGTGTTCCTTCACGCTGTCGGTTAGATCGGTTCTGGGAGATCCGTATTGCGCGTTGCAGTCTAGAGACGCTACCTTGAAGATGCAATGGTAGAGGTTTTACCCGTAAAAAAAGGTTTTCTAAATGCCTAGTCGCACCCTTTCCGCTTTAGCACTGCTCTTTTTTTTGAGTTTTTCGGCTTCAGCACAGAATACGTTGCAAGACCCAAGCTCATATCTCGGATACGAGCTTGGATCGAAGTTCTCTAGGCATGCGGACGTTGTGGGATACTTTGAGCATGTAGCCGAGTCAAGTGATCGGGTGCAGATCGAGCACTACGGCAAAACCAATGAAGGCCGGCCACTCATGGTTGCATTCGTGAGTTCGCCTGAAAACATGACCCGTCTTGATGAGATTAGGAACGACAACCTACGGCTTGCTGGGCTTGAAGACGGAAAACTAAAGGGTGATCCTCCAACCATCGTTTGGCTCAGTTACAATGTGCATGGCAATGAATCCAACAGTACAGAGGCTTCGATGTCCACGCTGTTTGCTCTCGTGAACCCTGGCGCAGAATCATCCGCGTGGCTTGAGAACACCGTAGTTGTGCTTGATCCGGCTATTAATCCAGATGGTCGCGATCGATATGCAAACTGGTACAATATGATGGTGGGTATGGAGATGAATGTGAGTAAGGATGCCGTTGAGCATGCGGAGCCATGGCCCGGTGGGCGCACGAATCATTACTACTTTGATCTGAATAGAGACTGGTCGTGGCAGACACAGGTTGAGACCCGACAGCGCATGCAGCTGTATAAAAAGTGGATGCCTCATGTGCACGTGGATTTTCATGAGCAGGGCATCAATAGCCCGTATTACTTCGCTCCTGCTGCAGAGCCCGTACATGAAAACGTGACAGCATGGCAAAGAGAGCTTGAGGAAATCATTGGTCGAAATAATGCCCGTCATTTTGATCGGGAAGGATGGCTTTATTTTACCAAGCAGTCTTTTGACATTTTGTATCCGGGTTATGGCGACTCTTATCCCATGTTTAACGGTGCTGTCGGGATGACCTACGAACAGGCTGGTGGGGGTGGTGCCGGTCTTGGTGTACTTACGGTCGAAGGAGACACCCTTACGCTGCTAGATCGCCTGACACATCACACGGCAGCCGGACTTTCGACGATTGAGGCGACATCGCTTCATCAGGAAAAAGTGGTATCCGAATTCAGGACGTATTTCGAGCAGGCCATTTCGAATCCACCCGGGCAATACAAAGCTTACGTGATTCATAAAGATTCGCCGGGTGATCGAGTCGCTGCACTAACCGCCCATTTGGATGATCTGGGACTAGACTACGGGCGAGCCACATCCGGTAGCCGGGTTCAAGGATTGAACTATCGCACCTCTGCAACAGGGCGCTTTCAAGTTCAAGAGGGAGATCTCGTAATCCCTGCATCACAACCACGTGCCGTATTGGCCAACGTCTTGTTTAGCCCTCAGACGGCAATGACGGATTCTCTAACCTATGATATCACGGCCTGGGCCCTCCCCTGGGTGTATGACGTGAACGCGTTGGCATCAAATCAAGATGTTGAGTTTGGGCCTTGGTCTACTACAAAGGCTGAGTCAAAAAATCATGCAGAAGCGCCCTATGCCTATGTCTCGTCGTGGGATGATGCTGGTGACGCAGCGTTTCTCTCGGCTCTTCTCAAGGCAGGTTTTAAGGTTCGGTTTGCCAGTAAACCCTTTTCCCTCCACGGAAGCCAGTTCGCTGCAGGATCATTAATCATTACGAGAACCAACAATGAGAAAAAAGGGGCTAGTTTGCATACAGAGTTGGCTGAATTAGCAGGTACCTATAATCAAGTCGTTACGGGCTTGGCTACGGGATTTGTAGACTCAGGATCTGATTTGGGTTCTTCTGACGTTCGATTCTTAGATGCTCCGCGAGTTGCGATGCCGTTTGGGGCGGGTACTAGTTCTTCTGCTGTCGGACAGGTTTGGCATT
>DKOG01000011.1 GCA_002469915.1 Bacteroidetes bacterium UBA7368 | reverse complement strand
CTACGACAAATACAGGGTCGTCGAGCGCTATTCCTCGCATTTCACCTGTAGCAAGTACTGTTGCACCCGGCGCGAGGGTCCAGCGGGATTCGCCCAAAGAAAGGGGAGGCAGTCTAGTCCAAGACGCATTATCGCGCCGTTCTCCCATGTCAAAAACAACGTGGGAGGATGCAGCTGTGGTCAGACGAAATCTACCAGCTACAAAGTTGGGTCGAATTACATCAGGCTTGATGGGTAATACCGAACTCCAATCTTGTCGCAGCATTTGTAACTGCGTGCTGCGATCGTGAACAAGAAATACAGGTGTGCCGCTTCCTGCCAAATCGGCCAGTTTGCGGGAAAGAGCAGCGGGCGTAGCCGAGGAAGGGAAGCCGATCAAGACCATTAAGTCCACTTCAGACAGATCATCGGGTAAGTCTCCTTCATAGAATGAGCCGTTGGGGGCCTGCACAAATCGGTTGATCGTAGCTGTTTCATCATCTTTCAGAATCCGAGTAAGAGCCGACACGTCAGGTGATGGCGCTCCCGCCACGAGAAGGATGTTCTTTTTTTGATCTAAAACCTGAACAACGACGCTCTGACTGTTATTGCGGTAGGTCGTTTCACCATTCAAACGACTAACATCCACCCTCAAATTCAGTCTTCCAGGTTCATTTGCATCCACCGCCAGCTCAATTTCTGTTTCTGCACCCGCTTCTGGCAGCATAACGGATTGTTGGTCCAGAGTCTGATTACCAGAAGATAATGAGACCATCACTCGATTTGATTCAAATCCTTCGTTCCGAATGCGGACTAAAACCGGCAGCGTAGATCCTGAATACGCTATTTGATTGGTCACCACCTGAACGATTCGAACATCTTGACGAGCCGTAGAGTCGCCATAAGCTAGCGTCAAAATTGGAACGGGATAGCTTTCTGACGTATGAATCGGGTTGGTACCGGCGTTATACAGACCATCAGACACGAGGATGGCAGCACGGTGTTGGGTTTCACCAAGATCCCTAGCGGCCTGAGTCAAAGCAGCAGCTAAATCCGTACGAGACTCGTCAAAAGAGAGGTTCTTAAGCGAATCGGCAGACTCTAATGCAGAGCCAAATGAGAAGAGGCGTACATCCAGGGAGGAAGATGCCCGCTGAACAATATCGAAAAGTTCATTCAATCCCATTCCCTCATTGCCCAGCAAGCTATCGGCCAATGCCATGCTTTCTGAGTTGTCGATTAAAATGGAAACGACGGGCTTTGTCTCTTGAATCGATTCGCTTTTCCAAAGGGGTTCAAACAGCAGAAATAGCGTCAGTGCTAACGCAAAAAACCGCATCGACCCTAAAAAGATCTTTTTACCTGAGCTTGTTTCAGGTACCGTGTCTCGGTAGGACCACCATGACGCCACGAGCGCGACGAGCACGAGCAGAATCAGAATCCAAAGTGATAGACCGAACGAAAGAGGCACGATTACAAGTGGGGATATATGAGCCAGATTAGATAAGTCAGGAATGCAACGAGTAAGATCGAACCGTCTACTCGGGACAGATTGTGCTTTCTCCGAGCTAAAGGATAAAGCAAAATAGAAAAGCCGATCAATACCGGAAAGTGCTGCGTAATAGTGACCGGCTCAATCTCCATGGGACGGATTAGCGCCACGAATCCGACTACGAATAAGATGTTGAACATGTTGCTTCCCAGGATATTACCGACGGACATGTCGGCCTCTCCCTTAAAAGCACACATGAGAGATGCGGCTAACTCGGGCAAGCTTGTACCGATGGCCACAATCGTGAGGCCGATCAGGATGGGGGCTATTTCGAGTATGCTTGCAATGCCGACAGCAGAATCGACCATTAGCCGTGCGCCGACGGCCAAAGCGGCCATTCCAGCTAGAATCAATAGGACTCTGAAATATGGAGCCATTTTGGGGTCATCCATGATCGCCCTGAGACGTTTCATGGTTAAGCCATTGGATTCTTGGTCGGGTGTACTGGGTTCGCACTCAACCATTGCGGCAGCGCTGTCTTGCCGATTTCCATTTCTAGCATGGGCTAGAGCATCTCGGACGATGTAGACCATAAACGCTAACAGTCCAGAGAGCAGTATGCCGCCGTCGATTCGCGAGATCATACCATCCAGCGCCAGGATGTAAAACAACCCTGTGGTGGCCAGCATCATAGGATACTCTTTCTTGAGGGCAAAGTCATCAAAAGTGAGGGGCATAACAATAGCACTGACTCCCAGAATAAGAGCAATGTTGCTAATATTGGAGCCGATGATATTCCCAATAGCCAAACCATCTTCTTCCATCATTACAGCGAAGAAGTTGAGCAGAAACTCCGGCAGGGAGGTGCCCAAGGCGACAATAGTCAAACCAATGACTAAGGGGCGTATCCCAAATCGTTTTGCGAGATCCGAGGAACCCTGCACAAGCCACTCAGCACCCAGGTACAAAATGCCTAGGCCGAGCAAGAAAATAATGAAGTGGATGAGCATGCAGATGCCGAAGTATCGAAGCGAAGAATCCTATTGTTTCTTAAGCACATTTCCGGTGAAATGGCCGGGTAGAAGCTTAGTCGCTTTCATAGCAATAGGTTCCTGATTTCCGCGATCCATCCAAACAGTCGCATCCGGGGCAAGTTCCACAATAACCTGGCGGCAAGCACCGCAGGGTGTTCCGCCTGGTTCCTTGGGACACGAGACATAAATAGTCGTAATCTGCCCTAGGCCGTACGAGCGGGCCGTCGACAGCACGTTTCGTTCGGCACAAATGATTTTGGACCAGTCTGAATGCTCTACGTTGCATCCATCGATTACGACGTCGTCACTTGTTTGAATCGCACTACCGACAGGGAAGTCTGATTCGGGTATGAACGCATTCAGTGCGGCTTCGCGGGAGACATCAAGTAGATTCTCGCCCCTTGCTGGATCAATGAAAGTACCGGCTTCCGGAATGTGGGCCCCAGCAACGAGAAGGAGGGAAGCACCGACCATTTCCCAAGCTATTTCCGCCATGCCTCCCGTGTAGGCTAAATCGCTATCTGTAAAGGGTATTGAAGACACGATCATCGAGATGTCTGTTCGCTGAAGAGCGTACATCGTAGAAAGAGCGTTCTGGAGGGCCGGAATAGTCAACTGGAAAGAAGCATTCTCGACACGTACACCAGGAATCAAATCGCCATTCTCCAGCAAAATGATTACGCCTTCCTGTTGTCCCGTGTATGGAACGTAGGATCGAGTAGCGATACGCAATGCTTCGTTGCGTAGGTGTTCCGATTGTTTGGTCAGTTCATTCAAACGTTTAAGGCCGTGTATTCAGTTATAAACGGGTGCGCGAGAGGCGCTTGTACGTGCTTTAAAGAAGATGGTTTAGTGAGTTTGGTGTCAATCAATCATCAGGTCTTTGTTTCAATCAGCGGAAAGGGTAGTTTTGGCCCTCGCTTCGTCGGTTCTTACGGGCTCGCCCCACACGAAATTGACTTAGCAAGTGCCGGGATGGCGGAATAGGTAGACGCAACGGACTTAAAATCCGTTGAGACGTAAGTCTCGTGCGGGTTCGAGCCCCGCTCCCGGTACACTCGAAAGAAGGCTCTAAATACGGTTTAACGTGTTTAGAGCCTTCTTTTGTCTTTCGATCGGTCGCAATTCTTGTCGCCAGACCCATTGCTCCTCAAAGAGTAGAGGTGAGATTAGGCCCTTGATTGTATACATCCGATTGTTAGCGGCCCTAATTCAGCCCGCGACGATTCAATAGGTGTTTGATGTCGGGATCACCACCTCTAAAATTTCGATAGAGGGTCATCGCATCGACAGATCCACCTTTCGACAAGAGTTCATTTCGGAAGCGATCTCCATTTTCGCGTGTCATTCCACCGTTCTCTTTGAACCACTCTACTGCATCAGCATCTAAGACTTCGCTCCAGATATACGAGTAGTATCCGGCTGAATATCCGCCGATAATATGTGAGAAGTAGGTGCTTCGGTAGCGTGGGGAAATGTGGTCTAGTGCCACGCCAGCAGCGGCCAAAGCCTCGGATTCGAACTCAAGCACTTCGTCAGCCGTCGGTAGCTCGTTTGATGTTCGCTGATGCCAAGCTTGATCGAGCAGGGAAGCGGCCAAATATTCGGTAGTCTCAAATCCTTGATTAAACTGAGCCGAATCAAAAATCTTGTTGAGCAAAGCTCGTGGCATCGGTTCACCTGTTTCGTAGTGGACCGCGTAGTGTTCTAAAACGTCAGGCCAACTGGCCCACATTTCATTTACCTGAGAGGGGAATTCCACAAAGTCCCTTGGAACAGACGTTCCTGAGAATCTGGGGTACTGCACATTTGAAAACATGCCGTGGAGCGCATGGCCAAACTCATGAAACATGGTAATGACTTCAGACCATGTCATGAGCGTGGGTTGTCCCTCAAGGGGTTTTGGAATATTCTGGTGGTTACCAATGATGGGACGAGAACCCATGAGTCCTGATTGGGAAACAGCGGCATTCATCCATGCTCCTCCATTTTTCGTTTCACGAGCGTAAAAATCGCCTGTGAATAGGGCTAGGGTAGAGCCATCATGGTCAAAGACTTCCCAAACGCGCACATCTTCTTGATATACCGGTAGATCCGTGCGTTCTTTGAACGTGATACCAAAGACCATTTCTGCAGCATAAAAGACACCGTTCTCGAGAACGTTATTCATCTCGAGATACGGTTTAAGCTCTGAGGCATCGAAATCGAATCGGTCTTTCCTGACTTTCTCAGTGTAAAAAGCCCAATCCCAGGGAGCTAGGTCAAAATTGCCACCTTCAGAATCAATCATGCGCTGCAGGTCAGCTGCTTCACGTTTTGCATTTCTCACCGCTGGTGGGGCCAATGTTGCGAGCCGTTCATTGACGGCTTGCGTAGTCTGAGCGGTTTGATTGGAGAGACCAAGGGCGGCGTGATTGTCGAAGCCTAAGAGCTTAGCCCGATCGGCCCTGATGCGTGCAATCCGAGATATGTTTTCTTTGTTATCGTACGCGCCTCCGCTGTTGCCTCGAGAAATGGACGTTCTGTAAATACGTTCACGTAAGGCTCTGTTTTGCAGTGAACCGAGCACCGGTTGTCCGCTTGAGTTAAGAAGAGGGATTACAAATTTCCCCTCCATATCACGGGCGGTAGCGGCTTCTGCTGCTTTAGCTATCTGATCTTCTGTGAGACCAGCTAATTCGTCCGCTGAATCAACGACAATGGCTTTATCATTCACTTCATTTAGCACGTTTTGGCTAAAAGAGGTCTGGAGGCTGGCCAGTTCAGCGTTGAATGCCATCAAAGAACTTTTTTCATCCGCAGAGAGGTTGGCTCCAGCTCGAACAAAGTCTTTGTAAGTCTCCTCAATGAGTCTTCGTGACTCGGGATCGTATGCCACAGAATCCCTAGAGTCGAAGACACTTTTGATGCGCTCGAAAAGAACAGGATTCAAACCAATAGCATCCGAATGTGCTGCTCGTTTCGGAGCCATCTCTGCCCGTATGCTCTCAAAGGTTTCATTCGTGTGCGCCGACGTCATACCGCTAAATACTCTGGAAACTCGAGAAAGCATCTGACCTGATCGCTGCATAGCAATCAACGTGTTTTCAAACGTTGCTGGCTCTGTATTTGATGTAATGGCCTTAATCTCTTCCAGTTGGATCTCCATTCCTCGTTCGAATGCTGGGGAAAAGTGAGCATCTTCAATCAGATCATAGGCAGGATATTGCAGATATAATTCGCTTTCGGAAAAGAAAGGATTAGCGTTTTGGGTCATGTTGGAATCAGGTTGAGAGCACGCGGCAAGGAATAAAAGGGTAGCGCAAGTCAATACATACTTGTAAGCGATCATAGTAGCGGCCTCAGTTTTTCGAGAGAACATTCTTCTGACTACCTGGGTGAAACTTTGATGCTGGGGTGGGAGGATACGGGTGGCTCTCTAGATTGTCTAGAGGGGAAAACAGCGCCCTTGCGTACTGAATATCGAGGCGAGTTGGTATCGATTAAGAATGAACTGAATGTAGCGGGAATCCTGCAACGCGCCGCGTGTTTTGAGTTAAATTGGTTTCGAGAAGAGTAAACGGCGGCTCGTCAGGAATTCAAAACGAAGAATAGTGCACTATGAGAATGCGAAAAGTGAAGCGAATAGCCATTATTGGAGGGGGAAACCTAGGCCATGCGCTTGCAAGAGGCTGGGTTAAAGCAGGTTTGCTTAAGGCAAAAAATGTCCACGTCACGAGACGGCACCCAGATCGGCTGGCTACCTTGAAAGGAGAAGGATTCTCAGTGGGCACAGACAATCAAAAAGCGGTACTGGATGCGGATTGCATCATACTGGCCGTTCAGCCGGGACAATTGGAGGATGTGTTATCGGAAATTGCTTCAGTCGTGGATGTAGATAGTCACACAATTATTTCCGTAATAACTGGAGTGACCATGGATCGAATTGCAAGCCGACTTCCCGATGGAGTCGCATTGGTTCGAGCCATGCCCAATACAGCCGTGGAAACCATGACATCGATGACGTGCCTAGCCGTGGATACCCATCGCTCTGGTGTGGAAGTCGCCGAATCCTTATTCGATGTAGTTGGAATTACGTTGGTGATAGATGAGGAAATGATGACACCTGCGACAGCTTTGTGCGCATGTGGAATCGCCTTTTTCCTCAGAACCATACGTGCTGCAGCTCAGGGCGGAACTGAAATCGGTTTTCATGCCGATGAAGCCCTGCTGTTAGCTGCCCAGACGGCCCGGGGAGCAGCAGATCTCATTCTTCAGAATGGCGCTCATCCGGAAAGTGAAATAGATCGCGTCACAACTCCGCGAGGATGCACCATCGCTGGCTTGAACGAACTTGAACATCGAGGCTTTAGTTCGGCCATGATCCGAGGAATTCTAACCTCTGCCGCACGTGCGCAGGAATTGGGTTAAGCCATCCTGCTTTGGGGCATCAGGGAGTAGGCTCGTTCCGAAACCTTACATCCGGAATAGGTAACTGAGCTTCATAAAGAAGCCGTCCGCTCGGCGCGTAATATCGCGGAAACGATAGGTGTCCATTTCGCTCATTGCCGTGCCGTATCCAATGAATACCACGGTTCCTGGCGTGGGCCGGTAGGACATGAGGAAATCCGCCTGCATATTATTAGAACGACGGCTGTCGGCTTTGACAAAGCTTCCATCACTGGTTTGGAAATACACGGGAAGATCCGTTCTTGAGTCGTCCCGAAGTGCATCCTTGTATGATGCGCGATATTGCCCTACGAAGCGCACAAACAAGGTTGGTGTGATCTGGTACTCGATCTTCAGTCTTGGAACACGGCTAAGGGAGACCAGCGACTTGTCCGATGCTCGAAAATGCTGCTGATGGTCGTATCTAAACTCGAATCGCAATTGATCGGTGGGCGTGTATCTACCGTTGAACTCGATAATGCGAATGTTAGCGTCGGCCCATTCGTCGTAATTCGGGTCTCTACCAAAACCATAACGGACTGAGCCGGAAAACTTATTGAATTGGGGCGTAGAGAGGCTAATCATGGGCCCAATATTGAACAGGTTCGGTACACCTTTGTAGGGCTCGAAACCTGTATCCGTTTTGAGATAGTAGTGCGTGAAGAAGTTACCTGGGTAACCGAAGGTCTCAATCCAGGTGAAAATGTTCAGATTCCATCCACCTCTCATCTGGAAATTGAATGTCGGATAGAATCGAATATCCTCGGGGTCATCTCCATCAAAGAATCCTTGGTATTCCCATACGCCGGTGAGCCGAACGGAAAGGCTGGAGCGTTCTAAAAAGGCCCCTTCTTTGCCATAGATGGTTCTGACGGCACTGGCGCCAATCGTTACCTGGTTGCCTCGGCTCAGGAAGCCTACGGCCGGGTCGAAGTCGGCATGGTAACCTGAGGTGTTTACGCCACCGGACCACTTTCGAGTAGAGACGTTTGCGCTGGCGTTCCACATGGGCGCGATGCCGTCGATACCGGTTGTAGAGCTGAATCCAGTTTGGGCTCGGATGGAATAAGTATCGTTTGCAATGAGGTTGCCATCGAGAGCGAAGACCCGGTTGGCCCAATCGCCGTGCATACGATCGGTGTACACGACGCCCAAGCTGTTTTGGCCACCAAGGTCCCGTTTCAGTCGGATAGCGTTGATGTAGGAGGCATCTACTTCTGCGATCGATGGTCCACTATTATCAATGGCAGAGAGGGCGGCAATCGTAGTCGAGCCTGTTTTTCCTGCCAGTTTTACTGCGGCCAAGGGATTGGCAATGCTACGTGTATAAATAAGTCGGGTAGGTGTACTGAACATTTCGATTCCATCCAGAAAAAATGGCCGCTTCTCGGGGAACGACACAGATCTTCGGGGATCGTAATTGATCTGCGCAACATCGGCTTCGATTTGCGAAAAGTCAGGATTGAGCGTCGCATTGATGACCATATTAGAGGAGAGTCCGTACCGTGCATTTAAACCTAACGGGTCTGTGATATCTCTCTCGAATGAGGCTGGATCAGGACCGCGCTGCATCGCTCCTCGGATCTCCGGATTGATATCCAGAACCCGTCCTCGAGTGAGTTCGGAAAGTCCGGTAAGTGAACCGTTTTGAGCAAGAAAAGACGCTCCACCCAAGCGTGCACCACTCCATGATGACCAATAGTCAGAATGTTGGACCTTACGCAGGACGTTAAAACCCCACTTCTGCGATTTGGCATTGCCAAATCGCAGACTCTTGAAGGGGATTTCAATTTCGACAACGAACCCCTTCTCGGTGAGGCGTCCCTGTGATGTGAAAACAAAATCAGGATTTTCATCTATGGAAAAAGGTAACGAGACTCCAAAACTGCTTGCGGACGATACGTCTCTTAACATTCCATCTGCTTGTTGCCCAATCGGATTGACGATAAAGGCAAAGGCCGAGCGTTGATCATCATATGTGTCCAACACGATCACTACCCGATCATCGTTGTCCAGTTTATCCCGGTCTGCAAGGGTAGATCGAACTTCTCCGTGAACCTCATCCGCTTCGATTCCGATGTATAGGGCTTCGGATCCATACCAGACGAGTACCCTTGTTTGGTCTTCAGCCGGTCTCCCATCTGTGGGGATGTATTCTGTGAAATCGCTGGTCACGGCTGCCTGATTCCACATATTCTCATTCAGGAAGCCGTCAATCGATAGGAGAGTCGGTTCAAGTTTTGGAATGGCAATGTCTAGATCAGACCTGCGGGTGGCGGACACGTCTTGGCCAACGGCAGGTTGCGAAATGATTAAACAAGCTCCGATAACCATTAAAAAACGTAGGGCAGACGGCATGGGACCTGGGTTTTTTACGGAAGAAGTCTCCAATCTACTGTCTCGAGACGGGAAAGTCGTGGAGATTCCTGAGATTCCTGCTTTTCACGCGTTTGCTTGTATTGGAGAAGCATTGTTCTGAAAAAACGCTTCGAGGCTATGATGGGGTAGTATCTCCGGGGATTTACATCTATCGTGCCCATGCTATATCAAAGGGGCAATAGACAGTTCTAAGTGAAGGGATGCAGGGAGATTGGCGTAGATAAGGCGGTCGAGAAGGAGATATTCGCAACCATTTCAAGCCGTGTAATCCCCGCTGCTTTATGATATATTGGAACCGTATTAGTCAGTAATAAGGCCCTGCAGATGCTTAAAATCCTCTTTTTAACCTTCTTTTTGACCGTTTCTCCTGCTCTTGTTCTAGGGCAGACCGAAAGTGAGGGGCCGTGGTCGAACGACGTAGTTGTGGAAGTTGCTTTGGAATTAATAACGGCATTGCCGTACGCAACTTTGATCACTCTTGATGCATCTGGTCATCCGCAGGCGCGGACCATGGAAGCTTTTCAGCCGGACGAAGATCTGGTCGTTTGGATGGCGACGAACCGGAATAGCGCCAAAGTGGATGAAATTAGAAATGACGCTCGCGCAACGCTTCACTATCAGGTGCCCAATGGCCTCGGGTATGTGGTGCTAACTGGGCAGTCGGTTTTGGTCGACGATGAAGATGCAAAGGCTAAGTGGTGGAAGGATTCATGGGAAGAGTTCTATCCAGACCGGTCTCTTTACCTGCTCATTAAGTTCATCCCGTCTCATCTAGAAGTGGTCAGTTATGAGCACGAAATGATCGGGCATGAAGGTACATGGCAGGCACCAAGGGCCGATTTGTAGATAACCGCAAGCCCTGAAAGCAACAAAATTGAAAATTTCAGATCGAACATGAGACATCGCAGATTTGGGAAGACAGATTGGCAGGTAAGCGAAATCGGTCACGGAATGTGGGGAATGGGTTCTTGGGCCGATTCAGACGATGATCGATCACTGGAGGCGTTGCAACTATCAGTAGATTCAGGGTGCACCTTCTTTGATACCGCTTGGGCATACGGAGATGGCCGCTCAGAGGTGCTTTTGGGTCGTTTGCTCCGCCGAAATCCGGATAAGAGACTATACACAGCTACAAAAATACCTCCAAAAAATCGGCAATGGCCTTCGGTGCGTGGGGCCGAGTTGGACGATGTATTCCCAGCTGACTATATCCGGGAGTATGTACAGCGCAGTCTTAAGAACACCGGCGTGGATCACTACGATCTTATGCAATTTCATGTGTGGGAAGACGCGTGGGCAGAAGATGAGCGCTGGATTAGAGCAGTAGACGATTTGAAGGCAGAGGGACTCATATCTGGTACGGGAATCTCTATTAATAGATGGGAGTCTTGGAATGGGATTCAAACGGTTAAAAGTGGCCATATTGAATCCATTCAGGTGATATATAACATTTTCGATCAGAATCCTGAGGACGAGTTATTTCCGGTATGTCGAGAAAATGACGTCGCCATCATCGCTAGGGTGCCATTTGATGAAGGCATTTTAACGGGTAACCTGACCAAGGAATCGACATGGCCCGACGGAGATTGGCGAAACCTGTATTTCGTACCAGAAAACTTGCATCCCAGTGTGGATAGGGCCGATGTGCTTAAAGAGATCGTTCCTGGTGGAATGACTCTTCCGGAAATGGCCCTGCGCTTTATTCTCAATAATCCTGACGTGACGACCATTATTCCTGGAATGCGTAAGCTCAATCATGTCACATCCAATTGTGCGGCATCTGATGCCGGGCCCCTGCCGGAAGAACTACACAAGGTTCTAAGGGCTCACAGGTGGGAGCGCGTACCAACGGAATGGTCATATTAATTCAAACTAGGCCCCGATTAGTTCAAGATGAGCTGATGCAGGCCGCCCGATAAACGGCTCTCAGTGTATATTCGGCTTCCGATAAACCTCACTCGCGTTATGAAACAGATTCTTGTACTCCTTCTTGTTTTTGGAGTTGGATGCTCCACCCCAGCCAATCAGTTTTCATCTGATGAAGTCGCTACTTGGGAGGAGAGAGCGGCATCGATTGAAATCATTCGCGATAACTGGGGCATTCCTCATATTTATGGTGAAACCGATGCAGATGCTGTTTTCGGTATGCTCTATGCGCAGGCAGAGGACGATTTTAACCGTATCGAGGTTAATTTCTTGAATGCGATGGGACGACTGGCTGAAGCAGAAGGGGAAGACGAGATCTATAGAGACCTCAGGATGCGGTTGTTTATTGATGAAGCCGAACTGCGGGAAATGTATAACGACGCTGAAGTCTGGCTTAAAGATCTTATGGATGCTTGGGCAGATGGGCTCAACTACTATCTGGCTACTCATCCCGAAACCCAGCCGAGAGTATTGACACGATTCGAGCCGTGGATGGCTCTTTCCTTCAGTGAGGGCAGTATTGGAGGAGATATCGAACGCATTTCTATAAATGGGCTAAAAGGCTTCTATGGCGCTGACCCCATGGGTACGCTGGCCGTGGAAGTCCGTCCAGAAAGCGGTTCAATCACGATGGCACGAGATTGGGAGCTGGATCCCAACATTGAGCCAACGGGATCCAACGGCTTTGCGATTGCTCC
The DNA here is from genome assembly GCA_002469915.1 of Bacteroidetes bacterium UBA7368. Taxonomy (GTDB): domain Bacteria; phylum Bacteroidota; class Rhodothermia; order Rhodothermales; family UBA10348; genus UBA10348. The sequence continues at coordinate 53 of DKOG01000011.1, read as the reverse complement.
AGAAAACACAGCCAACGGCCATGCACTATTGCTCATCAATCCACACACGTCGT
>DKOG01000081.1 GCA_002469915.1 Bacteroidetes bacterium UBA7368 | reverse complement strand
CCGCCTTTCTTTATATTCTCGGTTCAGCACCGTCACCATTGGACACACTCCATGAGTATTCACCCGTCCCCTTTAGATTCCCCGAAGGTAACTACCCGTACCCTACAGGAAATGAAACAGTCTGGCATTCCCATTGCCATGCTGACTGCTTACGATTACACGTCGGCTCGCATTCTGGACGGAGCAGGCATCGATGTAATTCTAGTTGGTGATTCAGCCTCTAATGTGATGGCTGGCTTTGAAACGACACTTCCGATCACACTGGATCACATGATTTATCATGCTCAATGTGTGGTTCGGGGTGTAGACCGTGCACTTGTAGTAGTTGATCTGCCGTTTGGCTCTTATCAAGGGAATTCTCGAGAAGCATTAGTTTCGGCTATTCGGGTAATGAAAGAGTCCGGCGCCCATTCCGTCAAGCTTGAAGGCGGAAAGCCAATCGTTTCTACGGTCGAGCGTTTGATCGAAGCAGGAATACCAGTGATGGGACACTTAGGGCTTACCCCTCAATCGATCTATCGATTTGGAGGGTACCAGGTGAGAGCCAAAGAAGAGGAGGAGGCCGAACAGTTAAAGGCGGATGCGCTCTTACTACAAGAAGCCGGCTGCTTTGGAATTGTATTCGAAAAAATCCCTCAAGAGTTAGCCGCAGAAGTGTCTAAGTCGCTTTCTATTCCAACGATAGGTATCGGTGCAGGAAGTCATTGTGACGGGCAGGTTCTTGTTACGCATGATGCGTTGGGTCTGACCACGGACTTCAATCCAAGGTTTGTCAGACGCTACGGACATCTTGATTCGCAGATCGCAGGTATGGTTCAAAATTATATCTCAGATGTAAGGTCGCGATCGTTTCCAACAGATGAAGAAAGCTATTGAATCCGAAATCGGACTATGAAAAAAGAACGACCGCTGATTCTTATCAGCAACGATGATGGAATTGAGGCCCCGGGGATTTTGTCTCTGGTTGCTGCCATGGATGGACTAGGCGATATCGTTGTTGCTGCTCCCTTGCACGAACAAAGTGCTGTGGGACATGCCATCACGATGCGAGATCCTGTTCGCGCTCGTCCTTGGCCATTTAGGGGGCCATCTGGTCATGTTACTGCTTATGCTGTCTCTGGCACCCCGGCAGACTGCGTAAAGTTGGCTATGGACAAACTCGTACCTCGACAGCCCGATTTGGTAGTCTCAGGCATTAATCACGGACCTAATACGGCCGTAAATGTAATCTATTCGGGAACGGTCAGTGCTGCCACGGAAGCGGCTATTCTGGGCATTCCAGCCATTGCTTTTTCGTATTGCAAGTGGGGCTCGGGTGGTGATTTTGAGGCATCAGGTAGAATGGCTCGATCCGTCGCAAAACGTGTTCTCGAGGGAGGACTTCAGCCGGGGATATTGCTCAACGTCAATATTCCTGACTTACCTCTTGCGGACATCAAAGGCTGTATGATTACGCGCCAGGCACGGTCTAAATGGGAAGAGTCCTTTGCTGAGCGCATGGATCCATTTGATCGGCCCTATTACTGGCTCTCTGGAAAGTTTGTTAACCTGGATTCAGGTGAAAACACAGACTTGTGGGCCGTTGATAATGGTTGGGTGTCCATTACACCTATACAACACGACCTCACTGCGTACAGTGCACTTGAGGGTTTGGAAAACTGGAAGTGGGGAGATCCCGCTGGCGAAAACAACACGTAGAGATCAATGGGACGCGTAGCAGTAACACTGAAAAAGCAGGAAGCCGATTTTCACTTTCGAGCCTTCAATAAGGATGGCCTTTTTATCGATATCGACGATGCTACTGCCTATGATGATGGTAAGGGGAATGGGGTCGGACCCATGCAGCTCTTAGTGATGGCCATTGGCGGATGTAGCGGCGTAGACGTTGTATCTATTTTGAAAAAAGGCCGCCAGAATATTGATGAGTTCAATATTGAGGTTAGTGGATGGAAGCCTGATGGCGTTTCACCATCCATTTTTAATCAAATCGACGTCACCTTTCATTTCAAAGGAGACTTAGAGGAGGCCCGAGTTAGACGAGCGATTGATTTAAGCATTGGAAAATATTGTTCGGTAGCCCGGACCCTTGAGAAATCGGCTCAGATCGCGTATTCCTTTACGATTAACGGCGACGCGTTTGAGGGGACTGAGTTAGCAGCGCAATAGCTATTTGCGCAATAATAGCTAGCGACGCTTCCAGATCTGCGCTGTTTTGGCAGGAATTCGTATCGTTTGGATGGGCGACTCGAAGTCGGTGCCACAGTCGCATCCATCGATGTTCACATCAGATCCGTCCGATACCTGGATCCAATACCCCTCAGGAAGAGCATTGTCCATTTTAAAATCGGCCGCATCGTCGGCCGTATTGACCAGAACGAGGACCTTTTCGTCTACAGTGTATCCCAGCAACTGGTTATTCTCGGGAAGAATCCACTTGAAATATCCCTCTGGAACTTGATGACCGATTGTAAACACGTCGCCGATAGAACTAGATCTCAACGCTATGAGGCCCCGCCAGAAATCCGTCATTTGGGCGTAATTCATTGGGCGATCTTCTGTAGCTAATGCTCCAGCTTGCTCCCAAAGGAAAGCATTGGCCTTTCTAAGATTGTAAGTGTCGCGCTTGCCGTGGATATAGATGGTACCCGAGGCTACTTGTTTTTCAATCTCTTCCAGTGGGGAGTGACCCTTAGAACGCATCATTTCTGTTCCACCGTGCAGTACGATGGGCCCAAGAGAGGTGAATAGGAGGGTGGCAGCAATCTTAAATTGACCTTCGTCTACATGCCTACGTCCATCCCAATCCACGTCCGAAAACTGATCGGCAAGGGCCCAGTTATCATGGATATCTAGATAGTTGATTCCGTGATTGGGCGTCGGCTCCTCAGAGTAGTCATTGGCTAGACCCCGCATGGCGGCTTCTCGCTCTTCCCCGTTACCTCCGGCAAAACCGCGATCGATAGCTGGATTGTTCAGTTCCCAAACAGTGCCTTTAAAGGCATTTCGTGCATCATCTTGAAAAAATGGGATGGGGGCATCTGCCTTATACCAACCAAGATCGGGATCATTGGCCACTGTAGGATCGGATGGGGCGATCCATGCCTCTCCGTAAATAATCAGATCTTCAGGGAGCTCGTTTTTGAGCCAAATCAGCGTTTGTTCGTCAATTTGGCCAGCCAAGTCGATCCTGAACCCGTCAACACCGAACACATCGACGAAATGTTGTAATTGGTCCAAAATCCAGCGCTGAACCATGGGGCGATATTCAGATTTGATCTCATTTCCATAGGGCCCAATGTGCTCCAACTTGGAATTGGTGCGGTAATAATATGGCTTATCGATGGCATTGAAATTGAACAGGAAATTTCGCCCATCCATGTTTTCCCCGGTATGATTTGGCACTACGTCAATAATTACCGCCATGTCTTCCGCGTGAAAAGCTTCTACGAGCGCTTTGAATTGTTCGCGCTCGGCTCCGATCGGCGATCCTAGCGTGCGGTATCGTGATTCCACGGCAAAGGCGTGCGTCGTCCTGTATCCCCACTGATAATTCTCCTCGGATATACCCTGCTCAATCATATACGCATCTTCCGAAAAAGCAGCTTGCCAAAGTGAATCCGGATAGTGCAGAAACTCCTGAACTGGCATTAAGTGCACAGTGTTGATGCCTAGGGACGTTAAGTGATCAAAACCTATGGGTGCATTGTTTTCATTGGAAAGACCCGGGGTAATCATGGCGCTGAAGGTGCCTTTCTTATTCCTAGCCACAGGTAATTCGTCTGTGAAGTCCTGAACGTGTACCTCATAAGCGATGATATCTTCGAAATCTGGGCGACCGTTTTTCAGGGGCTTGGGTGCAGGAGTTGGTTTGTATACCATCGCCTTACCAAAAGAGTCGTCGCTTACCAACGCGTAGGGATCGGATATATGCTCGGGGTGTGTGTCAAAAAACAGATTTCCCGGTTCGTCTGGTCCTTCAATCGTGTAGGTGTAAAATACACCGTGGTGATCTCCGGACTGTGTAGCTTCCCATACGCCGTTGATATCACGCATCATGTTTACGGATTTTTCCTGCGTAGTAACAGGTTGATCCGCAGATAAGAACAAATGAAGTGTCACACCAGACGCGCGCGGCGCGAATAGCCTGAAAACGGTATCCGTGCCATCGTCGGAGACGATGGCGCCCAGGGGTTTGTCAGAATAAAGAGTAGAAAACCAGGCTTCGCGGCCTACAAATGTACTCAGGCTGTCTTTTAGACTATGCACTACGTATAGCCTAGCTGGATCTAATGCTTCGGCCACTTTCATCAGGATGACATCTGAGCGCCGTGGAAGCACATCGCTCAGAGCATCCAGAGAGCAAAACGGTGCCAAATCCAGAGCCTGACTCTGTAAACGTACCGGTAACGGTAAAGTCGCCATTAACGTCCAGAATGGGATTTCCAGAGGTTTTTACAATATCAAAAGTTCCTCCAGATACCTCAAAGTCTCCTGCAACCGTCATCGTTCCGGCTCCTGCGTCAACAAAGTGAAAGTCCCCGTTAGTCTGCACGAAGTTACCACCCACTGAAAGCGCCCCACCCGTACCGGCCCATGTCAGATACCCGGCCCCCGTTGAAAGCACACTTAAATCACCATTTATCGCAACAGGCACGGAATTGACATCAAGATCAGCTGTTTGAGAGCTGCTGTTCCAAATGAAGGAATCATACGTGTCGTCTAAATTCGTGGGTAGGGTGTTCGTAACCCCGATTACCTGTGCTTCAGATCCATCGTTCCAAATCGTGTTTACCGATAAAGGAAACTTGCTCCCATTTAGATCATGAATATATTTTCCACCGTTTTCAAAGATAAGCGACGATGATTGCCATACATCAATCTTGTTTTGATTGAGTATGGTGCTTTCTGAGACGGTAAGAACTGCGTCATCTCTTACAAAGACCCTTCCTGGATTGGTTAAATACACGCCGGAATTGAGGTCTACTTCTGAGAAGTCTTCAACTTGAAAAGTGCCGTTTACCGTTATCAAGGCCCCATTTTCAAAAACGCCTTTTGATAACTCTTCAAATCTCAATTTGCGAGAAAGGGCAATTACCGTAGTCGATCCAGCATAAAATTCGGCTTCTGCAAAATCTTTAATGCGTACTGATCGGTTCGCAATAAGGGAGCCATAGACCTGTAAATCGATTCCTGCTCCATCACGTATGCGGAATCCTTGCGTGACAGTAAGTTGGCCGGCTGCCGAAATCACTACTTGGTCATAATTCCCTCTAACGTTCGCTTCGACTCGGTTTTTGATCGTAATCACTCCATCCGAACGGGCGGGACCCCGTGTTGCGTTTTTCCATTTCGTGCCATCCCAGGTCTGCCACGTCTGCTTCTGGTCCCATTTTCCGTTCTTTTTGGACCTAAAGTCGCCAGTGGCTTGGGCGGAAGCAACAGAATGCGCAAGACAGATAGCCACAGCAAAAGTCGCGACTCTTGATATAAGAGAATACGCTCTGCTGTATCGACGCAGTATAGTTGAGTTGCTCATGGCTTTGAGATATGATTTTGCCGTTTGACAATTGGAGCGTCCGCGCATCTCACGTATCTGCGCGCGCACCCACGTCAAAAGGATCGGCTACAATCCCAACTACTCAAGCCAAAGGGAGCTAAAACCTGCTCTAGTATTCAGTTCACAAAACACGACATAACATCAAGGGCAGCAATGCATAAGAGAAAACATGCTGTCCCAACACTCAAGGAAGGGCGAGCTAGGAGGTCGCGGCCATTAGTGTATTCTGAAGAAGTACGGCAATGGTCATGGGCCCTACTCCGCCAGGTACGGGCGTAATGTAACTGGCCTTTTCGAATGCCGCCCCAAAATCCACATCTCCAACTAGGCGATATCCTCTCTCTCGGGATGCATCATCTACTCGGTTAATACCTACATCAATGACAATAGCGCCTTCTTTGACCATGTCGCCGGTCACAAAATTGGGCCATCCAATAGCAGCAACCAGAATATCGGCTTGTCGTGCTATTTCAGGAAGGTTTTTCGTTCGACTGTGGCAGACGGTAACGGTCGCATCGATTCCTTTTTTCAGCATCAGGTTCGCTAAAGGCTTCCCAACAATATTTGAACGCCCAATAATCACGCAATGTTGGCCCGAGGTTTCAATGCCAGATCGAGTAATCATTTCTATAATTCCAGCAGGAGTCGCTGGCTGAAAGCCATCCAATCCGATGACAAGATTTCCCACACTTTCGGGGTGGAAACAATCGACGTCTTTCGCTGGCGAAATAGCGTTAATTATTTTTCGGTCATCGATATGGCTGGGTAGCGGTAATTGTACGAGGATGCCGTCTACGGAATCATCTCGGTTTAGACGTTCAACAATCTTAAGTACTTCCTGCTCCGAAATGTCCGCATCATATGTCATGGTATCACTTCGGATTCCGACTTCAGCCGACGCTTTGGCCTTGCCGTGAACATAAGATGCTGACGCTGGATCTTCACCAATAAGTACGACTGCGAGGTAAGGAGGGCGTTTTCCGCTGTCAATCCGTTTCGAAACGGCCTCTTTAACTTCTGCGCGAATCTGTGCGGACAATACTTTGCCATCAATGAGCTGAGCCATAGCTGAAAAACGGATGCGTTGAAGTGTTGTAAGCGCAAAATCTACGACACAGGCGCGCAATGCACGCACTTAGAGCGTAAGCCTGATGTCAACTTTAAGTGAATGACGGGTGATCGCTCTTTTGGGGACTGAATACGCATTTTCGGGGACCTGCATTCGTGAGGTTCATGTAAAGGCGTATTAAGGGCTTGATCTGTGAAGGGGTTCAGCGTATTATTGCGCTCTCTCAAAAGCGGGTGTAGCTCAGTGGTAGAGCATCACGTTGCCAACGTGAGGGTCGTGAGTTCGAATCTCATCACCCGCTCAGGATGCGGGGCCGGCAATAGCCGACCCCGCTTTTTTTTATGTCTACACGTGTTGCGTAATAAGAGCCGTACCCAATAGCTGGCTTTAATACCGGAGGGTGCTCAATACTGGGAGGTGATCAGACACAAAACGATCACTGCGTATCGACTCAATCACTGAGTAGGTAGCATATTGGCCGTTTTGATCGGGCCCTTGATGTCCCGCTGATAAAACGTAGTCGATTCGCGCTCCGGAGACGGGCTTCAGGGCATCAAACCCTTTGAAGGTAGATGTAGTGTCACCAGTCCCTGCGTCACGTAAGAAGCGATCTGCGACTGTGTCTGTCAGCGCTGCGTAAGGAGGTTCATGCTGTTTGAAGTTGAAGTCACCGAGTACCAATACAGGCTTATTTCCCTCGAGCGCCCAATCTCGAATCAGTTTTGCACTCTCTAATCTGGCCGTCTCACCCCGGTGATCGAAATGAGTATTGATAACCCGTAATTCAAATTGGGTTTTCACATGTTGTAAAGTGGCAATCGTTGCTATACGTGGAAGAGCAGCATCCCAACCTGCCACACCAACAGAATCTGGTGTTGAAGAAAGCCAACGTGTATCCCACTCTAAAACGGTCCATTTCGTCGTATCAAATAGGATAGGGGAAAGCTCGCCTTGCGTCTTTCCATCATCACGCCCCACTCCGATCCAATCAAAGCCTGCGGACGACGAATCCAAATGAGCAATCTGATGAAGCAACGCTTCCTGAAGCCCGATGATCTCAGCTCCACTTTCGATGATCACATCAGACACCCAGTCTTTGCGTAAATCCCAACCATCTACACCATCGTTAGGATTATCCCACCTAATATTAAACGTCATTGCGGTAACGCTAACAGGTGAGTCACTCGTTGAGCATCCGCCGATTAACAGGCAAAGAGTGGATATACATATGATATTTGAAAAGAAATTAGGCATCAGATGAGGTATCAGAAGCTTTTGAGCGGGAGCGAGATCGCTCAGCAATGAATACATAGGCGGCGAATAAGAGTCCACCTAGCGCAGCAGCTGAGGTGGAAATCCATGGGCTATCAAACGTAGTGGCAAACCAGACGCCTATTAAAATGGGAGCGACCGCGAGGGTGTATTTGAAGTAGGGCGATAAGGTATCCCTGAGAGAGGTACCGGATAGCTTTAAGAGCAAAATAATCTGTCCGAATCGTACTAAGGTGCCGCCCACCCCCAGATAGAGCACTAGTTGATGGATATCCCCAGACTGCCCTCCCAAACAAACAGCCCCTAAAATCACGATAAACATAACAAAGACCGTGATGAACTCCAGTTTCTGACGTTCCAGAACATCAAAAAGTCGCGTCATCGGTGAGGCGACAATGGACAACATAATCCAAGGTGCTATCCATAGCAGGAAATCACCGGAAACACGCCATTCAGCTCCAAAAAGGGCATGAAAGATGTCTCCACCAGCCACCATCAGAATGCTTACTGGAAAAATGGACATCAATACCAGACGCCCGTGGACATTAGCAGAAAACTGAGCCAACTTACCCGCTCGATTTACTTCAACTGCACGGACAAAAAACACCTGAGCCACTGACGAACCCAGCAAGCTAAGCGGTACAAATAGAACGTTGAACCCTTGCGAAAACTGCCCCATGATTTCCCAGTCAAAGAACTCGGGTATTGCCAAGAAAGGCATCCGAGTAATTAATGCACTGAGAAGGGCGGCCGGCATCGTAAACAAGGGGAATTTTCTATATCGGCGAGCGACATAGTTCAGTTCTTGTTTTTTGACCGGGCCTTGCAGCGAGTCCTTGAGCGTATTCCAAACTCGTTTTAGGTATGAAGCCGTCGAAAGCAGGTATCCGCCTATAAACCCCCACAAAAGGCCCCCTGGACCCGGGCCGATGAGTCCGGAAGTGACCCGAATTGTGGTCATGGAGCCACTTTGAACAATTTGTCCGATTGAAATCGTTCCGAACGACTCTTGCCTAGAAAGCCAAAGCTCGCTGATTTTTGCGACTCGATTAGCAAAGAGTGCCAAAGGAAGGAAAAGAGCCCATCTACCAATCTCTCGTTCTGCGAAAAACTCAATCACTGGGGGAAAGAACGCGATGAGCACCAAAAGGAGTACGGTTGAGATGACGACCGTAGAGATGGCAAGCAAGTAGGCGTGAGCCGATGTTCTCCGATTCTCGGGCAACATTAGCGCATCTTCGTAGCGGAGGGAGGAGAGAGGCACCAGAATCGTAACCCAGGTCACGATATAGTCAGCTATGCCCCAATACTCGGCCGGGTAGATCCTTAGTAGAACTATTTTGGCCAGATATCCAATCAGAAAGGCTACTCCGGTACCCGAAAGGAGCTTTATGACCGGTGCCCTAAAGCTGGAATCTCCTAAAAGTCCTAAGATGCGTTGCTTAATGCTCAATCGATATGTGGTTCTTCTGAGAGAATTTGGGCGGTCTCAAAAACGCACCATGTGGAATTGCACCAAGTCGCAGACTTCGTATTCCAGTCAGACTGCTTATTGGTTTCTTCTGAGGGGAACGGTCGAAATACAAAATCGATTCCTTCCTCTAACAATACAGAGCCCATCCGAGCAGGCGATTGCGCAGTATACGACGATTCAAAATTTCTAAGTAAGGGTACGCCCCCCGGTAATACTTCGCTTACCGGGGCAATGGTACGTAGCCTGCGTAACCATTCTGTGGATTGGCTAGAATCAAAAGGGTACGCTTTGAAATTGACGTATTGAGCGCGGCTCGTGTGAATCTGGAACCCTGTTAAACTCGGGGGAATGGCAAAAACAGCATCTTCGGGTGTGTTTTCCTCAATCCATTTAAAGGCCTCCATCAGGCTACTATCCACTAATTGAGTTCGCTCGCTCAAGTAGGGACTGAATTGAGGACTCATTAATGAGATTGCTAATAGGACAAAGGACGCTGCTAAGAATCGACTAGAGCTGATGGCAGACGAGACCTTGGTCCAGATTTTTGGGGTAGGAATCTGGGTTAGAAGAAGAACGCAACCTGAAAGAGCGATCAAACGTGCAAATACACTTAGTTTGAAAGGCTGTAAACGAACTAAGAGCTGCCAGTCAAATACGTTAATCACTAAAT
>DKOG01000138.1 GCA_002469915.1 Bacteroidetes bacterium UBA7368 | reverse complement strand
CCAAAGGAAGTGCTCGTGCCGGATGGTCCGCATGATATACGTGACGAGACAACATACTCGAGGACAGCGAAGAGGTGTCAGACCGCATTCGCTCCACGCTTGCTTGTAGCCGACCTTTTAACAGTTCGAATTCATCAACATTAAAAAGAGGCTGGTTCAACTGTTCAATGAGCAACTGAACAACATCACCCAGATCAGGCTTTAGGCACTTAATTTCAAAACGAATACGAATGCCCGCTGACTGGAATCGGATACTAGCTCCACGGTCCTCTAGCGCCTCTGCCACGGCTAGCTTTGATCGCAGCGCAGTCCCCTTGTCCAACATGCTGACCAGCAGATCCTGTATCAGTTCTTCTCCCTTTTGAAAATCAGGAGAGGTGCGAAATGAGCCCTTGAGAGTAACTACTGAGTCTACATTCCAAGGAAGAATGTGCATCCTGCTCTTACCTGAAGTAAGGACGGAAAGCTGCTCACTAAGATTGAGTCGCAAATGAAAATCTGTTATCAGGCAATAGCTAATTCAGCAAACTGCTCAACCTGCTTCAGCACCCGGTTACCAATGTCTTGTACCGAGCCAACTCCCGAGACTTCAATCAGGATTCCCTCCCGACGAAAAAACTCTTCAACGGGATGAGTCTGCTCTCTGTAGGTTTCGATTCTGGAGCGAACCGCTTCAGGAGCATCATCCTTCCTACGGATGATCATCGTAGGATCCACATCCGCCGGTGGTGGATGATATTCCAGGTGATAGCTTTCACACGTCAGTTTATGGATCCGACGTTTCGAAAGTCGATCAACGATGACCGAATCGGGTAAAGAAAGGCTTATTACAGCATCCAAGGGCGCTTTGTATGCAGCCAGAAATTCTTGCACCCAATGCGCTTGAGTAACCGTACGCGGATACCCGTCAAGAATAAAACGATCGAACTTATGCTTGGCAATACTCTCATTTGCCAGATCGCGGACCAGTTCATCAGGAACCAAATTCCCCATGTGCACGAACGATTTGACCCTATCTCCCAAATCACTGCCTTCTCGAATGGCGGTTCGAATCAGGTTTCCGGTGGATATAGTGTCCAGTCCAAAGTGCTCATTCAAGATCTTGGCTTGAGTACCTTTCCCGGCACCAGGAGGGCCAAATAACGCGATACGCATGATTGAATCCGAATTGTCTTCTGGGTTTCGGTCGCCGGAAAGAGCAACGACCTTTCAGTTGATCATTTGGCTCAAAATAATTGTAACCCGTGACCCTGTCCAAGCGAAATTACGCTATCATCTAGGGATAATGGGGTGTATGCCCGACATTCCTCACTCAAACTTTCGCCATCAGCGTAATTTATCCTCAAATGCCTTTCAACGAAGACAATCTCAAATTCATTCTCGGGTTCAAGCTTAAGAACCTTAGGCTTCAGCGAGGCTACTCGCTTAAGGACGTGGCAACCAGGGCCAACATGAGCATCTCTTACCTTTCTGAGATTGAAAAGGGAAAGAAGTATCCAAAGGCGGAAAAGCTATTAGCACTAGCTAACTGTTATGAAGTGGGGTATGACGAACTTGTAACAGTTGATGGGCAAGACAATCTGAATCCACTTGCTGAATCCCTCGAATCGGGCTTCTTTCAAGAATTCCCATTTCAGTTGTTCGGATTGCAGGCCGCCGACCTATTCAGCCTGCTCACCACTTCCCCGGACAAGGCTGGAGCACTTATCCGAACGTTTCTTGAAATTGGACAGATGTACGATGTCCGAGTAGAGCACTTTTTGTTCGCAGCACTCCGTGCCTATCAAAAGATGCACAATAACTACTTCGAGGATCTTGAATTGGCTGCCGAATCGTTTTTGGAGAGTGACATCTGGGGTGGAAAACCCGTAAACGAAATTAATCTACGACGATACCTTGAGGTCAACGGTCGATACATAATCGACGAAACCTTACTGGCTGATCATCCTACCCTCCATTCGTTTCGCTCGGTCTTCATCCCAGGTAAAAGACCCCGTCTATTTTTGAATAAACGACTTCTTCCATCGCAAAAGGCCTTCATTTTCGGAAAAGAAATTGGCACCCGCTTGCTAGGTATCGAGACCAGAGCTACAACTTCTTCGTGGATCAAAGTAGAAAGCTTTGAACAAGTACTGAACAACTATCGCACCTCCTACTTTGCTGGCGCGCTACTCATCGGACGAACAAAAGTGGTTGGTGGCCTTTCCCAGCTCTTTAACCAGAAAACATGGGATCCAGTGGGTTTTCTTGGATTAATGAAGAGCCTCGATTCCACGCCTGAGATGTTCTTTTATCGAATAGGGCAACTGGCCCATAACTACTTCGGACTTAGCAGCCACTACTTCATGCGCTTAGCGAAACGAGATTCCGAAGACTTTATCGATGTCTCCAAAATGCTGAATTTATCCACCATTCCGCTACCGAGAGGTTTTTCTAACAGCGAAAACTATTGTAGGAAATGGGCTGGAATGAAGTTACTTGCGGATCGGACCTGGGAAAGAGGTATTGCCTTCCCTGATTTGCCAGCTCGCAGCGGACCAACGGCTCAAGCGCAACGATCCAATTTCGCAAATACCGGGCAAGAGGTTTTTTCCTTTGCCGTTTCCCGGGCCATGCAGCTCTCACCTTCTGATGATTCTGCTGTAATTCTAGGCTTTCCCATGGACGATGCGCTGAAATCAGTTATTCGATTTTGGGACGACCCCGCTCTCAAGGATCAGTTAGTCGGAATCACCTGTGAACGATGCAATTGGGGCCCTAAAGAATGCTCCGAACGAATGGCTGACCCATCCCTCGCCAATGAAATGAGAGACGTGGAAGTGTATGAAAGGGCGCTCAGCGAATTGCAGACCAGATATCAGTCCTGAGGGACTTTACACGCCTCGATTTAGGCCTTTCTTGCCGATATCACGTCGAAGTTGTACGCCCTCAAAGGTAATCTGGGAAGTGCCTCGATACACTTCTTCGAGGGCTTGCGCGAGCGTGGCCGCTCGCGCAGTCACAGCCAAAACGCGTCCGCCGGAAGTTCTAAGTCCGTCCGGCGTCGTCGATGTACCCGCGTGAAAAACCACTGTTGTCTCGGAGTCTATTCCTTGTGCGCCTGAAATCGCTTTGCCTTTTTCATACGCTCCCGGATACCCACCGGACGCCAAAACGACACAGGCT
>DKOG01000013.1 GCA_002469915.1 Bacteroidetes bacterium UBA7368 | reverse complement strand
GGGGCGCTGGCGATTAATAATCTCCAGCGCCCCGCCTGTTTTTATTCAGTCTCGCCTAAAAGACCTTTATCGATGGCAACAGCCTGAGAGATCCATTCCGTTGCCCCTACGACAGGACAAAAAAAGGGTGGCCTTTCCCTTCGGGAAGGCCACCCATAAAGACGAGGGTGCCGCAGCTCTAAAACCCGATGCCGAGTCTGAGCATAACTGAATTATGACGCTGTGCCTCATCTGCACTAAAAGAAATATTTCCAATCTCGAATTCGTCTTTCATGAACCGAGAAACACCGATGACATATCGCAATTCAGGGAAAAGCCGCATCGAACCCAACTTAATGGATATTCCAACGCCAAGGTTACCCGACACAGCAAAGGATTCTAATGCGTTGTGGTAGGCATCATCTGAGGATGAGGGAATTGAAATAACCGGGCCACCGAAGATATACGGTTTGATGATGGGTGTCGCAGCTAGGTTCAAACGAAGATCAATAGGCACATCAATCATAGTAAGATCGAAAGCTTCGTCGATTCCATCGAGATCTACCTCAATATCTGAAACCTCTCGGTAAAAAGCGCCAATACGCAGTGCAATAGGGCCAGCGCCCAAATCATAGTACAAGCCCACGTGATACCCGGTGGCATTTTCAAACGTGGCCTCTTTATCTCCAGAAATGTCAGACATTTCGTCAAAATTCATCCCTGCCGCGATGCCAAGCTGGGCCATTGTCTGAGACGGCATCCACAAAAGAGCGACAAAAAGTAGTAGAGCAATTTTTTTCATGAGATTCCAAAGTTTGGGGAAGTACGACGTCACACGTCCTGCAAGATAAGCCGCCGTATACTTCCATTCAGTATCAGATCGATCCAGTACACGCGCTCTCCTCATAAATTGCAACTAGTCTGACAGACGTACGTTCTCCATTTCCATCGACCGAAAACTCATCAGAACCGAGTGATATTGTGGGATTGAAGATTGGGATTACGTGTTATCCAGTTTATGGAGGCTCCGGAGTCGTAGCTACTGAACTAGGAAAGGCACTCGCCACCCGGGGCCATTGCATCCATTTTATTGCCTACTCCATGCCGTTTAGGCTAGGACACATTCAAGACAATATTCGTTTTCACGAAGTCAATGTAAATGCCTATCCCCTTTTCGAATATCCACCGTATACCCTCAATCTAACCTCCAAAATTGTAGATACGGTCAAGTACGAAGAGTTGGACATCTTGCACATGCATTATGCCATTCCCCATGCAACGAGCGCTGTACTGGCCCGTCAGATCCTCGCTGCTGAAGGCATCCATATCCCAATCGTCACCACGCTACACGGAACGGATATTACCATTGTTGGACAAGATCCATCGTTTGCCCCCGTCGTAAATTACTCCATCAATGAATCCGACGGAGTGACGGCCGTATCCGACTATCTGAAGAACGAGACTACAGGATGCTGTGACATCAACACAGACATTGAGGTGATCCCTAACTTTATAGATACGGACCGCTTTAAACCATTGAAAAAAGACCATTTTAAACAGGCTCTTTGTCCAAATGGAGAGAAACTGCTGGTTCATGTCTCTAATTTCAGGCCAGTCAAGCGAGCCGTTGAGGTAGTCGAAGTTTTTCACCGACTCCGAGCCGAAGACTATCAAGTCAAACTCCTACTTGTCGGAGACGGCCCAGATCGGGTCCCGGCAGAACATCGAGCCCGAGAATTAGGCGTATATGATGACATCCGTTTCCTTGGAAAACAGGAACCCGTTGAAGAAATCCTAGCTATCGCAGATATTTTCCTTATGCCCTCTGGATCGGAAACGTTTGGTCTAGCCGCTCTCGAGGCCATGGCCTGTGCTGTTCCTGTTATTGCTTCCAACATCGGGGGGCTTCCAGAACTCATCGTGCATGGGGAAACTGGGTTCCTATGTCCACTTGGAGACATTGACTCATACACAGAGCGCGCGAAAACGCTGCTTGACGATCCTAAGCTCATGGCCCGTATGGCTGAAGCTTCGCGTAAACGGGCCGCAGACGAGTTCGATACAGATATTATCGTTCCTCATTATGAATCGTATTATGAGCAGGTCATTGCTAAAGCTGCATTGCCCGCCTGATGTCACAATGAAGCAGAGCATCCTGCAGCATCACCGATTTGCAACACGGAAGTGCAACATTTAATCAGTAAAAAGAAGGCGATCTATCCTGTTACAGACTTCTTACGAAGTTATCTGACAAGATATGGGCGCATCTGGTCCAATTCTATTCGGTACCAGGATCTCAGTAGGTTTACGAACGCCATACCTCTGTATGACGAGAAGGGTGCCGATACGCTGTGGTCCACCGTTTTGTACTCAGACTCGGACCGAAAGGAGATCCATGAACAGCTGCTACATGCCTACTCCGTGCTTAAAGCCGACGGTGACATCTCCATCACGAAGAACCTATTCGTGGAACGAGTTGATCAATGCTTTCATGGAAACACGCTTCCCTTTCGGGTACGGATTGTAAACCGCATTAATGACAACTTCGACTACTTCTATGTCAAGAAGATTGATGCCAACCGCATCTATGGGTTGGAACTGGAGCATATCCTTTCGCCGAATCGAATCAACTATTTCATCCACGAAAACACCATCGTGGAAGAACACATTATCGGTATCCCAGCCGATGCCTTTCTGAAGGAAGACATACCTATCACGGAGTTTGATAAAGTTAGGCTGGCTAAGGAATTCGTCAAGTTCAATGAACGGTGTTTTATCTCCCTACTTGGCGATATGCATTCAGGCAATTTTGTCATTGAACTAACTCGCGACTTCGAAAAATGGACGTTTCGAATTCACGCCATAGATTTTGATCAGCAAAGCCACCACTGGCGCAAAGAAGTCTATTTACCCCAGTTTTTTGAGCAAAATGAGCCATTCGTAGGCTTAACAATCAAGAAACTGGACGCGGAGAACGTACTCCAGTATCAAAAAGAAGAACGAAGTCTGATCGCCAACAGGGTGAGAGTCTCACACGGAAGGTTCGATGCCTTGATGGCCGTTATGAAAGAGGATATCGTGTCGGATGACGAATACGTGCGAAAACTAGCTTCTCAACTAGCCCATCACTACCAGGATACTGTCTTTGAATCGTGTGATACGATGGGAGAGCTCGTATACCACTCCATAATGCAGCTTCTAGGCTCGTCCACGCCCGCAACAGACCCACACGCCCCTGTTTAACCAATATCAGGGTGATCCGTCAGAAACGGATTACTGACGCGCTCTTGGCCCACTGTTGTTTCGGGACCATGACCCGACAAAACGCGGGTATCATCTCCGAGCGGAATAATCTGCTGAAATATGGAGTCCATCAAGACCGGCATAGAGCCTTGCCACAGATCCGTTCGTCCGATAGAACCCGCAAACAGCACGTCACCTGAAAAAACGGTACCGTGTTTCGTATCGTGAAAACTCACTGATCCGGGTGAATGACCCGGCGTGTGTAGCACGTTCCACTCCACATTCCCAAATCGAATACGTTCTCCCGGTTCGATGATTCGAACGGGCTTTGGCGGAGGTTTACACTCGATACCAAACATTTGAGATTGAAACTCGGCCCGTTCCAGTAATAACGTCTCAGAGCCATGTACCTCAAGTCCAACTCCGAAGTAGGCACTGATATCGGCACAGCCAAAAATATGATCAATATGAGCATGAGTCAGCAGCATTCTTTTCAACTGACTATCAGACTGTTCGATATGGTCAATAACAACCTGAACTTCTTCTGCCGAATGGCAAGAGGGGTCAATGATCACGGATTCCCCTTCGCTACTGACGATGTAGCAGTTGGTAGAGAATGGATTGAAACAAAAGGTGTCAATAGTCATGGTTTAGTGTGCCTCGGAAAGGATACCGTTCTGGACCTATATTCCAATAAAGATCGGGCACTTGCCACGCTGCAGACATGAAACAGTTTCACCGCATGATTCTTCGGATGTTGCCAGGCCCAATGGTGGCTTGGTTGGGCGTCCTCATGTTTTTGCTGGTCATGCAGTTTCTGATCAAGTACCTGCCCCAACTCGTAGGAAAAGGTCTTCCCTTTCTGATCATTTTCGAACTGATCGTCTACAACCTGGCCTACATGCTTGTCCTGGCCGTTCCGATGGCGGCATTGATTGCTACGCTGATGGCATTTGGGCGATTAGCTGAATCCAACGCATATGTAGTCATCAAAGGCTCAGGAGTCTCTTTTCCACAATTGGCGTGGCCGGTTTATCTCGCTGGCATTCTGCTGACGGGTGTGATGTGGATTTTTAATACCCAGATACATCCTGAAGCCAATTTCAGAGCTCGAAACCTATGGCAGGATATTCGTGTGGCGAAGCCTGGATTTGATCTTCAAGCGGGCGTCTTTTATGACGGCATCGAAGATTATAAAATCTTAGTTGGCGAGATACCAGAGAACGATACGAACGCGTTGAATGACATAACCATATTCGATTATTCGGAGGGTGCTCGATTTCGTACCGATATCCGAGCCGCTTTTGGTCGCCTCGAACCTATGCGAAATGGTAGTACGCTCAATTTGATGCTGTTTGATGGCGAAATTCATCGGCGACGGCCACCGGGTAGCGGAAATACCGATCGATACGAGAAACTGGCCTTTGATCGTCATCTGCTGCGCATATCTCTTGAGGATCTGAACTTCCAACGTTCTGATCCTACCGAGGGCAGGCGTACCGATCGGACGATGAAGACCTCCGAGATGAAGGCACTCGTAGATTCGCTAGAATTGACTGCCACCGATCAATCGGCTCGAATCAAGTTGATAATGGCCTCATTAGGTACAGGATCCGTTACCAGAGATGAAGTGGGTACACTCATTCCAGACGAAACGAGACCGGTCCTTCTATCTCGGGTTGAGGGTTCTGGTACCTCCGTTGTGGCACAAAGCGGAGATACTTCAATCAAAACCATCCGAAACGTTCGCGTCAAGATTGATAGTGCCCGGCGATCGATTCTGTGGGCCCAAGGCCGCGCGGATCGGTATCGAGTGGAGATTCATAAAAAGTACTCCATTGCTCTCGCTTGCTTGATTTTCATGATGATTGGTGCACCCCTCGGGCTGTCTGTTCGACGAGGTGGACTCGGTACTTCGGCCGCGCTAGCTGTTGCCATTTTCTTGTTTCACTGGGTGTCCCTCGCCAATGGCGAAAAACTGGCAGACCGTGGTCTAATGGAACCGTGGTTTGGAATGTGGATTGCAGACATTATTACAGGTGGTATTGCCATCTATCTCACCTTTTTTGTGTGGAAGGATTTACGGGCCATACCCGATTTCAGCATTCCATCC
>DKOG01000173.1 GCA_002469915.1 Bacteroidetes bacterium UBA7368 | reverse complement strand
CTAGCAGAAAGCCAGGCGTATCGTAGGCCACTGGTCTGGGATAGATGGAACGACTTGTCCGACCTATTCGATGACCATGCCTTAGGAAAAGGTGTTTGGGTATTTCGCATGCTCAACGAACGCATTGGTGCCACGGCATTCAATGAAGGCCTTACTCGCTTTCTGAGAGCCGCTTCTGAGGAAGTAGTCGATTCTGAAACGTTTCGTAACATGCTTGAAGTAGCTTCAGGCGAGGACCTGAGATCCTTTTTTGATACGTGGGTCTACAGTGCAGGTCATCCTGAGATTGCCCTGTCCTATGCGTATCAGCCAGATTCAGAATCTACGCTCCTTTCTGTGGAGCAGCGTCAGGACGGTTCACTCATCCCGATAGCTTTTGAGTTTGATGCGACCTTCCAGTATTCCTCACTCGCAGGAGCGAACACACTATATGTCCGACTGAAGGAACGGTCTCAGACCGTCTCTCTTCCGACAACTCTTCCCCCCAGATACGTTTTCCCAGATGCATTCGCGACCGTCTTACTGGACTACGCCGAGCCGCTTTCAAGAGATGATCTGGTAGCTCAGCTGCGAGACGCTATCGGAGCCACGCCTCGTATACGATCATTGCGTCATTTGGCAAACCATGAGCCTGACGCAGCCGTTTTGCTAGGTCTACGCTCATTTTTGAATCAAGAGACAGATGCAGCGGTGCTTGCGGCTGCCTGCCCCTTGCTCTCGGCCATGGCTCCGTCTAGTTCCGCACTCTCTGTTCTGACTGACCTGGCTGCCCACGAAGATCCAAGGGTGCAGGCAGCCGCATTACTTGGACTCACCAGTTTTTCGAAAACCGAAGGTGCGTCAGCCACCATTTTGGATGCAGCTAATACCGCCTCGGATGCCCGAGTCCTGAGTGCTTCTGTCTCGGCGCTACTGTCCCTTCGGCCTGAACTAACTTGGACACTGGTTCAATCAGCTCTTGTAACGCCATCCAGCGGCGATCTAGTTGCGCGGACCGCTCTTGAGCATATCCAACTCGATGTAGCAGACGAAAACGCATTATTCAATACTATTCGGCCTCTCTTAAGCGACGAAGGCAGTATTCCCCTTCGCATGGCAACTTTAGACGCCTTTGCTCGCATAGATGCTGGAGGCGTTACGGTCCGTCGAACGGTGCGGGAATGGTTGGACAGCTCCGCCATTGAGTTGCGCCGCGCTGCCCTGAAAACACTGCTATTGTGGCCAGAAATTGACATTGATGCCGATCTGCTTACCGAGCGCCTCGCTCAAGAGCCCTCTCAGTCCTTGAGAAAGGAGCTTGTTTCTGTACTGACAGCTCGTGAGACCTCGCGGTAATTAGCGTAAACGATTCAAATTGGTTTCTCAACGATTCGACCGCGACAGTTTACCGTTCAGATCATTTCGCTTTTGACTCCCAGTCGGCCTTCCTACCCTACGTTCAAGAAAACGGTCATACCTCCCCTTTTCTTAAACGAAGACGCATTCTTTAGTACAAGGAATTTTACCAGAGAGATCATGCAGGCTACAAACGATCATTTCCAAGGAAACCCTCTTGACGGCTTAGTCAGTGAAGAAGTGTTTCATATTCTGGAGGATCATAACCTATTGAGCGAGAAAGGCATTCGGGACTACCAGATTCGGAAGTCATTCCGAAACATGCGTAACAAGAACGTCCCAGCATTCGATGCAATCGAGGCGCTCCGGGATGAATACCCGTACCTACAGTTCGATACGATTCGCAAGATCGTTTACAAGCTGAACGGCATGCGTCGCTGATCCTCCGGTACAACCAGATTTCAGGTGTCGATTCTCCCGATAGGGAGCTATTACGCTTGAAAGGTGGGCGCCCCGACTGGCCCTTGCGCGGTACTGCAAAGGTTAGTCGGGGCCGTTTTTTATTCGGGCCTTGCCAACGAAGCCTGAAACAGCAGAATACCAGCGGCAACCGATGCATTCAATGATTCGGCAGGGCCTCGCATCGGAATTTTGACCAAGTAGTCGCATGCTTTTCGCATCATTCGGGTCATCCCTTTTTCTTCGCTTCCGATGACCAAGCCAATGGGCCGATCCCAGTCCATCTCCTGCATGGAGGTTTCTCCTGTACCCTCTGCTCCGGCAATCCAATATCCCCTTTCTTTCATCTGATCTACCACCTGAAGCAAGTTGCCTACACGGGCGATGGGAATTTGATTAATAGTGCCGGCACTTGTTTTAACGGTTGCAGGCGTCACAGGAGCAGCCTTACGATCAGGAATAATAACTCCTCCTGCACCTGCGGCTACGCAACTCCGAATAATGGCACCCAGGTTATACGGGTCTTGAATATGGTCCAGAATGACCACAATAGATTTCTTTTCAATCAGTTCTTCTCGCGTGGCGGCTACGCCCGCAAGCATATCATCCACATCCTGATACTCAACCGCGGACGTAACTAAAATCACACCTTGATGATTGACACCCGGTACGAGACTGTTCAATTTGCCCGTTGGTACGATTTGCACGGGGATACCGTGATCACTCGCTAACTTTCGATACGTAAGCAACGAGCCAGTGGCTCCTTTCTGCAGATACAGTTTCTCGAGTCGAGATGAATCCGCTTCAATCTGCTCTCGAACCGGATTCCTGCCCGCAATAAAACGGGCATTCGATGAAGATTCCGACTCATCTTTCTTTGGTCCTTTTCTGCGACTATCTCCCTTCCCGTTTCTCATGCTCAAACGATATCTTATTGATTCTCCTAAAGGTACAATTTCCGGCGATGAATACTGTGACTCGTTTTTCGATGACCGCTCCTCTGAAGTGCGTGCTTGTGACCCATGCTAGAGATGCATATCAATCGCAACAACACGTATCCGCTCATTGGGAGCAATTTGGATACTCCTATCAGCCCGATTTTGAGGAGGCGTGTCGGGAGTCTGATGCATTTATAGACATCCTTACCAAGATTGGAGCGGAGGTAATGCTGCTCGATGCCAAGCACTGTACCGGATTGGATTGTTTGTATGTCCACGATCCGGTTGTGACACTTGCCACCGGGTTTGGATTGTGCAGAATGGGCAAGTCGCTCCGTCAGA
>DKOG01000131.1 GCA_002469915.1 Bacteroidetes bacterium UBA7368 | reverse complement strand
CTTTTTGTACGGATCGGGTTCCTTTCCACTCCGAGCTGGGGAAACGAAACGCTTTTCAATCGCCTTGCTCGTTGGCGAAAACCTATCTGATCTACGCCTAAACGCAGAAACCGTACAGCAAATTTTCGATGTGGGTTATCGATTCGCTCGTCCGCCAGACAAGCCGATCCTTCGAGCCGTTCCCGGCGACGAAAAAGTGACCCTCTATTGGGAGAATCGAGCAGAACTATCTGTGGATCCTTTATCTCGAAATCGGGATTTCGAAGGATATGCTATCTATCGCTCGACAGATCACGAATTTAGCGACCGGCAGACCATTACCGATATCAACGGCTCTAAATTCTTGTTTCAGCCACTCACCAATGAGGTGGGTGTTGAAGCGAAGTTTGACCTAGAAAATGGACTAAAAGGACCGAGTCCAATAGTTTTTCCACAGCGCGGCGTCTCTTTTGACTTAGGTGATGACACCGGCCTGTTTCATTCGTACGTAGACACTGACGTTACAAATGGACAAACCTATTATTATGCGGTTACTGCGTATGACAGAGGCTATGCTCCCGGTCAGGATGGTCAGTTCGCAAACGGTATCCCCCCGAGCGAAACGGCTAAAACTATTACCTACAATCCCGTAACGGACTCCTACATATTCGATACGAACACGAAAAGAGTGGTGCCTCGGCCAAGGACAGCTGGCTATGTGTCTCCGTCCATTGAAGCAGCCGGCGGACTACAACGTTCATCCGGTTATGGAACGGGAGATATTACCGTCCGCATTTTGGATGAGAGTGCCGTTAAAGATGGTGCTCAGTACGCCCTATCCTTCGAGAAAATTCCAGATGTACGGTATTCAGTCGAAGACATGAATACGATCCAAACCCAGATTAAGGCGGTCGTGGGTAAGACCTCTTCACTAGGCTTCCAAAACATTCGCTCCGATTCGTTCGTCCTTTCCACGGAAAACGGTGCCATCCTAGAACAGCCTGTCGACTATATATTAAACCCTCTTTCGGGCTCAGTGCAGGTGTTATCTCCAACCATTACAGATGGCGATATCCTTAACGCAACGTTTCGCTATTTCCCAATCTTGCGAAGCAATCTGATGGCCTTAGAGGAGTCCAATCCCATCTTTGATGGCATTCAGCTATTTGTTGACGACAAACAGCTGGAAATTGACACCGAACAAACTGGTTGGTCGACAGGAGGAAAGAGTGTTGAGTATGAGGTAGCTATCGCTAGGGCTGGGCCAGGCAGAATTGCTCAGCCTAATGATTATGAGGTTGTTTTTGACGATGAGATGGTCTCGACGGGCTTCTCAAATAACATTCCCCTTCCCTTTACGGTCACAAACCTAACTCAGGCCAATCAACAGATCGACGTCTTTGCTACGGATCTCAATAGAGACGGGGCATGGAGTATTGATGAGCCCATAATTTTTCTAGACATCGTGAACGGCGCAATGACCGCTAGTTGGCAAATTACCTTTGTCGACAATGGCTCAGAACTGCGTACGGGTGATGTGTTCTATATCCAGACACATAAACCATTTAACAGTGACGATCTGTTCACCTTTGGAACCGTGTCTGCTTCGACGGATGCTGAGTTAGCAAAAGAGGAATTACGAGACATCTATGTCGTGCCTAATCCATATGTAGCCACAAATGAATTAGAGCCTCGTAATCCTGTTTCTCGTTCAGAACGTGGTGATCGTCGCTTGTATTTCGCAAACATCCCTCCTCAATGCACCATTCGCATCTACAGCCTTGCTGGAGAACTGGTGGATACGATCATCCATGATTCCTCACTAGACGACGGAAAAGTGTTTTGGGACCTTCGCACCAAGGACAACATGAACATCGCCTATGGCCTCTACATTTACCATGTAGACTCCGTCGAAGGCAAGTTCATTGGCAAATTCGCGGTGATCAAATAATGTCACACGGATATTTTCGAATTCGAATCATGAAACGAACCACTGTCATATTCCTTCTGGCGTTTCTGTTGCTTCCAGCTGGAGCTCAGAGCCTGTCCGAAGGGGGCGCGACCGAGACGATAACCAAAGTGGGGACCACCTCTGCGCAGTTTTTGAAGCTCGGCGTAGGGGCCAGAGCCATTGCAATGGGCGGTACTTTCGTCGCTCAAGCAAATGACTTGTCCGCTCTGTACTGGAATCCAGCGGGTTTGACCGCAATTACGGGAGGTGCTGTTCAATTTTCCCATACCCAGTACCTGGCAAACATATCCTACAACTACGCTGCCTTCGGTATCAACATTGGTAATTTGGGCACGATGGCAGCCAGCCTGCTCTATCTCGATTCTGGAGACATGGAAGTCCGAACGACCTCCGCCCCAGGTGGAACGGGCGAGTCGTTCAAGAAGCAGGATCTAGCCCTTCAGATTAGTTATGCTCGCGCACTGACTGATCGATTCTCAATTGGATCTACAATTAAGTACATCCGAGAGCAAATCTGGCACAGCTCAGCAAATGCAACAGCCTTCGATATCGGTGTTCTTTTCACCACTCCGTATCAAAACCTTCGTCTTGGGGCTTCGATGGCTAACTTTGGTCCGAAGATGCAAATGTCTGGACGTGACATCATCTTTAGTACGGATCCATCCACCTCACAGGAAGGAAACGTTGAGATTGTTAATTCTGAGTACTTGATGGATCGCCATGCTCTGCCACTCATGTTCAGGGTAGGTCTCGCTTGGGATGCCATTAAAACAGCCGACCATCACATTGTTGTGTTAACCGATGCTGCTCATCCCAACGATAACAGCGAATACGTAAATATGGGTATGGAATACTCTTTCCGAAACCTATTTGCTCTGCGCGGCGGGTATCGGAATGCGTTCGAAACAGATGGCGAGCAAGGTGTAACATTGGGTGCTGGATTCAATCTCCGAATTGATCGGTCTACACGAGCGAGTTTCGATTATGCTTATGCCGATTTTGGACGTCTGGAGCAGACGCACTGGTACACATTGAACCTTCAGTTTTAAGACAGGCAATAGAAGATGAGGATTAGGGGACGAGTGAAAAATTTTGTTGTCGTCTTACTCTTACTATTTGTTGCAAGAGAAACAAGTGGTCAGATTTTAGCCGACGTCTTAGACGAATTTACTGCGATTGAGTACGCATCAGAATCAATCAGTGGCAAGAAAGCACTAAAGGTTTACAGGACAGACCTATTTCCTCAGACCATCAATGGTGCCGCGGTCGAGTTCGGGACTCTGGATGAAGATGCATCGGCATTTTTCAGATTCCGAACTAACGGAGACTGGGGTGATTGGAAACAGGCCGTTATCATTTTCTCCGCTACAGGTGGAACTGCGATAGCAGGCTACAGAAATTCAAAGGGTTTTGCCTCGAATGGTTTTGAGTTTCGTCTTGAGACACGGGAAGGTGAAATGGCTGTAGTGAGAAATGGAGGCGTGTTTTCTAACGAAAATGACGCAGACCAGCTTCCTGCCCCCGACCAGCTACCATTTACAGGACAACAATCTGGTGACATCATCCCCCCGCGTCTAATCACCCGGGCAGAATGGAACGCACGCCCCTTTCAACTCGGTAGCCCGGTAAACCTTGCTTCGTCCTCTTACAAGTACATAACATGGCATCACGCCGCCGGTTATTCAGCAGACACGGAGGAAGAGGGCAAGGCTCAGATGCGAGCTATGCAAGCCCTGCATCAGAATATCCGTGGCTGGAGCGACATCGGATATCAGTTCGCTATAGACAGAGGTGGTCGCCTGTATCAAGGACGACCATTCATGGACAATAGTACGTCATTATCTCAGGTCCCAGTT
>DKOG01000273.1 GCA_002469915.1 Bacteroidetes bacterium UBA7368 | reverse complement strand
GAATGGGTTTAAGAGATCCCATATAGTCGAACAGCTTTCCGGTTGAAATCATCTCCTCCCCTTGCTGTCTACCAATGGTCATCCATGCCACAGTACAATCAACCAATTGCTGTACCGTGTCCGTATGAGATAAATAGCCTAACAGATCTACAACAGGTTCGAGCTTCAGTTGCTGGATAATCTCTTTCCCTCGTTCAGGGAAAATACCTGCAAACTTACACCTAACGATCGATGTGAGTTCAGGTCTTCTGTCTAACAGGATCCTGATGCCTTTCAAAAAAACGTCTGGCTGCTGAGCATCATAAAACATTCCTGTGTACAAGAATACAAGCTTGTCTGATTCCGAGACCTGGGTGGATACGTTAGCGAAGTCCTCTGGGTCAAATCCCTGTGGGACAACAGCATACGTCGGATTAGGTCCCGCCTGGCGCTTCTTGATTAAGTCCAAGATCGTCTTATTGATCGCAATTACAACAGATGTTTGGTTCACTACTTTACGCTCCATCGAAGCCGTAATCCTTCGATGAAGAGCCGTTGGATAGCTATGTCTCGGATTGTCGACCCAGTCGTCTCTATAGTCAATTGCTAGTGGCGTATGGGTGCGAAGGGATAAATCCCGGCCAATCAAAAAGGAAGTGTAAGGCGGCGCAGTAGCTAAAATGACATCGGCGGGGGTCTCTTTTAATATGCGAAGCCCTGTGGCCACTGCATATTTTCGCCAACCTATCTTGTTGTCTGGCAACAAGAGAAACTGGCTGACTGTACTAAGCACTTTACGTGATTTCTCTTCGGGAAAGGGCACTTCGCGGTGTGCTTCTCGATGTCCTTCATGACCTTTTCCGCGATATCCCCCATGCAGCCGTGTTGGATCTAGCGAACGAGTACGAACGATCTGTATTCCTTCAACGGATTCAAGTTCAGCCAACAAGGAATCATCAAATGCGAAATACGAGCCTGGCTCAACGGTCAGGACGGTTACCCTGTAGCCCGCTTCCGGAAGGTACTTCGCCATTTTTGCGATGCGTTGGACGCCTGACAATCCCATGGGAGGAAAGTAGTAAGCAACAATCAGGACATGTTTCTGCTCTGAACCCATTCAGGCTGGTACACTTTGTATGATTCGGCTAACGCAAGACTAAATCCAAGGCTAAAGCTAAAAGAGCGCTGTTAGAGAAAGGTAGAAAACTCCTCTAGGTCCTTTCGCTTTAACACGGGAACGATGGCATCTTCGGAGGGATAGCCCACCACAAGTAATATAACCGCGCGC
The DNA here is from genome assembly GCA_002469915.1 of Bacteroidetes bacterium UBA7368. Taxonomy (GTDB): domain Bacteria; phylum Bacteroidota; class Rhodothermia; order Rhodothermales; family UBA10348; genus UBA10348. The sequence continues at coordinate 4,025 of DKOG01000273.1, read as the reverse complement.
TCGTGGGAAGGTCGATCCATCACTTCATTCAAGAACCCCATTGGACTAGGAGTATGCGTAAGCGTGCTTAAACCGCATTGATGAAGCGCCGCAATCAACATTCCTGCTGCAATTCCCACGGACTCAGATACGTAATAATTTTTAGATCTGGAACCGTCTTCCAACAGATCGTAGTTCCGGCTAAAGATACCAATTAGATAAGGTGCGGTCTCCAAAAAAGGCTTTTCCTCGTTCGTACCAAATGGTTTCAAGGCATCCAACCACTCTTCCGAAGCTTTACCCGCATAAAACTCACGCTCTTCCTTTTCGGCACCTTCGCGAATCTGTCTCTTAATCTTGGGGTCAGATACAACCGTAAAATGCCATGGCTGCTTGTGTGCTCCGGAAGGAGCAGTGGATGCAGCGAGTAAACATTTTTCAATCACGGCTCGATCAACCGATTGAGTACTGTAGTCTCTTACGGTTCGTCTTCCATTGAGCGTTTCATAAAACGCACTTGCCCGCTGAAGCGTTTCTTCTTTTGAGACCTGAATAGGATGCTGAAACGGTATAAAACTGGACGAATCAATCATAAGATGACAAGATCTGTAGAAAGAGTATTCAGCGTTCGAATACCCTTTGGACTTAGATGAACCATATTTTCAATGCGGATTCCAAAGTTGCCTGGTAGATAGACTCCCGGCTCAAGGGTAATAACACATTCGGAAGGTAGTAATTCCTTATTTCGACTGGAAACGCCTGGCCATTCGTGTATCTCGAGTCCCACTCCGTGGCCTAGACTATGAGAGAAGAGGTCTCCTAGTCCTTGTTTGGTTAGCACTTGCCTAGCGATGCCATCTAATTCAGCCCCGCTCATGTCTGTAGATACCCGTTTTGAAGCTTCTTGCAGGGCGCTATGAACCGCATCATAGGCTGATACGAATTGGGACGACGCAGGGCCAAAGTGAACCATTCGGGTCATGTCAGAGGCATAACCATCTACAAAACAGCCGAAATCCATTAAAATGGGAGTCCCTCGCTGAAGTAGCGTACCACCCGGGCGCGCATGCGGAAGGGCCGAATTAGGGCCGAAGGCAACAATGGTGTCGAATGAACTCCCTTCCGCGCCGAGTAATCTCTGCCGATAGTCTATTTCAGCAGCTAACTGATTTTCCGAGATTCCTTCTTTGATGAAAGGCAGTACTTCCGAAAAGGTCTGCTCGGTTATGGCAAGAGCCGTCTTGATAGAGCCAACTTCCTGGGATGTTTTTCGGGCCCGTAGCTTCGAGAACACACTAGCTATATCAACTGGAATTACCGAGGGAAGTTGTTTTTTCAGAGATTCTACCAATGAAAACGACACCGCTTCCATTTGAACCCAGACATGCTTGGGTCTCAGGGATACCATGTGCTGTATCAAATTGGCTTCAGACGACCCCGAAGTGATACGCACTTCCGTGCTGGGAGCTTCGATTGCTGCCTGCACCGTGTAGCGTCCATCCGTGAACAGAACAGATCTGCCGCCTGCAACCAGAACAGCCCCGTTACTTCCGGTGAATCCGGTGAGCCATCTAATATCAGCCGCGTTGGTAACCATGATCGCCTCGTCGTCACTCGGACGAAGTAGGGAGATCACCTCATGCAGTCGGCTGGAAGACATCTGCGATTAGGACCGTGTGCTATAATTTGGAGCTTCCTTGGTAATAGCGATGTTATGCGGATGACTTTCAACGAAAGATGAGGCTGAAATACGCACAAACTGACCTTTTTCATACAGTTCGGGCACATTGTGACACCCGCAATAGCCCATTGCCGAACGTAGGCCACCCAGCATCTGGTACACTACCTCGTGGAGCGTACCGCTGTAGGGTACTCTCCCCTCGATTCCTTCAGGTACCAATTTCTTGATATCGTCCTCAACATCCTGGAAGTAACGGTCTTTGCTACCTGCCTCCATGGCCGAGAGTGAGCCCATTCCGCGATAGCTTTTGAACTTCCTTCCCTCATACAAAATGGTTTCCCCAGGGCTTTCTTCTACACGAGCAAATAGCCCACCGATCATAATACTGGCGGCACCTGCGGCAAGGGCTTTGGGTACATCGCCTGTCTGCTTGATTCCTCCATCGGCGATAATAGGTATTCCGCGACTTCGTCCTGCTTCCGCACACTCAATTACGGCACTCAACTGTGGAACGCCAACACCGGCTACAATTCGCGTAGTACAGATTGAGCCGGGCCCAATTCCGACTTTAATACAGTCTGCTCCAGCATCAATGAGATCTAACGTGGCTTCTGCTGTTGCTACATTACCCGCAATGATATCAAGGTCCGGGTAGGCCTTGCGAACCTTGGCAACTGTATCGAGCACACCTTGGCTATGCCCGTGCGCAGTATCAATTGTCACGAAGTCCACACTCGCTTTTACCAACGCTTGGACACGGTCTAAGGTGTCTGACGTAACTCCAACGGCTGCACCGACTCGCAGTCTTCCATGCTTGTCTTTACATGCGAGAGGAAACTGCTTTTTCTTCTGAATATCCTTGAAGGTAATGAGTCCGGTTAATCGGCCTTCATTATCGACAACGGGTAGTTTTTCAATCTTATTCTTCTGCAGAATGGCTTCGGCTAACTCCAATGTGGTGCCGGCTGGAGCAGTAATAAGAGGGGCCGGAGTCATCATTTCTGAAATCTTGATTCCGCCCTCCATCTGAAAGCGGAGATCTCTGTTGGTAACGATCCCTTTTAGCACATTGTCTTCAGCAATGACCGGAATTCCACCAATTGAAAAACGAGCCATGAGCGCTCGTGCATCCGATACGGTGTCTTCAGGGGTGAGCGTGATGGGGTCTAGAATCATCCCACTTTCGCTCCGCTTCACACGACGCACCTCACCGGCTTGCCGCTCGATGGACATATTCTTATGCAGGACACCCACTCCCCCTTCTCTGGCTAATGCAATAGCCATATCCGATTCAGTGACCGTGTCCATGGCCGCAGCCATCAAAGGGATGTTCAGCGTGATGTTTTTCGTCAACATCGTTGCCGTAGATACCTCTCGAGGCATTACGTCCGATTTGGCAGGCACCAGCAGAACATCGTCATACGTAAGTCCTTCTCCCTTGAACTTGGGATGGGACGAATGCAGTTCTGCAGATGGATTAAATGTCTGTTTGTCAGCAGGTTGCATAAATTCGACCGATTACAGTTTCACTTTTCTATATAGCGTGGTGACTTCCGCACGCGAAAGTCTGCGCCATTTACCCTTCCGAACGCCTTTAGCCGTCAAACCTGCATAGCGCACGCGGTCCAACTTGATCACTTCAGATCCGATAATTTCAATCATACGTCTAACCTGTCGGTTTCGTCCTTCATGTATGGATAGAATCAGATTAAGTCCGGTTCCGTCGTCAGCCCGGACTACTTTGTCCACCTTAGCGGCACCGTCTTCTAACTCAACACCAGCCAAAAGCTTCTCAATTTGGTGGTCAGACAACACGTCTCGCGTTTGGACCAGATACTCTTTGTTGATTTCATAGCTCGGATGCGTGAGTCTATGAGCTAACATGCCATCGTTCGTCAGCAGAAGCACCCCAGTGGTATGCCTGTCCAGACGCCCAACAGGAAATACTCCTTTGGACTGAAACTCGTACGGGCCAAGCAGGTCCATGACAGACTTACGTCCTTTTTCGTCGGAAGTAGTCGTAATGGTATCTGTGGGCTTATTCAGCAGGACATACTGTTTGTCCGTCGGGACAATGTGTTTCCCATTTACAACGACCTCGTCGCCGTCTTTGACTTTGACTCCCATTTCCGAGACCACTTCGCCATTTAGCTTGACGAGTCCTCGTTTGATCATGTCATCCGCATCCCTACGGGAACACACACCGCTACGAGCAATGTAGCGATTCAATCGAACAGGCTCTGTCAGATCAATCGTAAACTCAAACGGGCGTCTGGAAGAATCAGGTTGAGACGGAGCAGTGCCTTTTCTGGTCTTGTTGCGACCTCTACGTCTGTCCATCTTCTGTTTCTTCATGATCTTCTTT
>DKOG01000207.1 GCA_002469915.1 Bacteroidetes bacterium UBA7368 | reverse complement strand
CCGGCTCGATATCTGGAATTATTGGGTGAAGGTGTGGAATGAGTTGATCAGCCAACCATAAAAAAGCACCTCCAGTAACGAGACCTACTCCAGCGGGGAGCCAAGCAATCATGTCCAGCGACTCGGCTAATTCAATAGAAGGAGCCAATAAGGACCAGTAACTCGCTGCTATCATAACACCGGTAGCAAAGCCTAGCATGGCATCAAGCAGCTTCTGATTGATGACTTTGGCAAATACAACAAGTGCCCCCTCCCAGCGCCGTGACGCTCCAAGTAAAAAGACCGGCCATTAAAGCCTGCTGAATGGGACCGAACGCAGAAAACCACTCGACCATTTTTTACTCCGTTTGGATGCCCTATGATAGGACTGAACGTGCTTTTGCTGCAATACGAAGCAGGTAAATTGAACGTTATTTATGGGAGAGAAGGAGGCAGCATAGGTATCTTGACTGTCCTTGAAAATCAATGATTCGTGATGGTGTGTTACGGATTCGAGCTTGAGGTCTCTAATCGTACGGATATGGTTTCTCAAGGCACTCCGGTTATCCGGAAATCATCCTAAACAGTCACAAATTGTGGCCACTACGGAATATTCGTCTCTTACAGGCGTTAACCCCGCTTGTATCTAAATATGGAATGCTCGTGCTGGTAGTCTTAATGGAAGATTGCAACCTTGAATCGTACATTCTATTTCCCTAACTCCTGCTCTAACCAGACAATTGAAACATGGCCAATCCGGAGTCTACACTCGCTGCTGGCCGTAGACTAGCGCGAGACTTACGATCTATTCGACGAAAGCTTGGCGTTGATCTAAAAGAGATTTTAGATGCAACACGTCTTGCTGAAGATGTGATCGAAAAGTTGGAAGAGACTGCACTCATGTGTAATCCGGTTTTCAACTCGGTTTACCTGCGCTCTCTCTATTCGAGCTACGGGGCTGTATTGAAGGTTTCACAGGCTGACATGTTGGAGGCGTTAGAAGAAGCCTTATCTGGCCATTACATAGGATCTCTTGCCACTAAGTATTTAGGGGAGATTGTGACGGAAGTTGATGCGCCACAGGAAGATCCGGCTGCTACTGAAGAACGCACATCGGATGTGCTTAGATCTACCGAGGTAGATGGGACGGAAGTAGAGCCGGAAGTTGAGACCGGGGAGACTCAGCCGGACGAGATCGGTACGGTCGAGATCAAGCCCTCCAAGGATGCCGAAGCAGTGGACGAAGAGGGGACCTCGACAAGCGAGCCGATCGAGCAGGAGGAAGAAGTATCTACCTTTGTGCCGACTCCGGCCGCTCCAACTGGACACACTGAAATGAGCGCGTTGGAGCGATTTGTCAGGGAACGATCCACCGTTCTGTTACCGAACATGAGTGGTTCTTTGATTCTCATCGTTGCGGGTGCCGCGTTGATTGCCATGATTTGGTTTTCGGTTTCTTGGCTCATGTCATCGCCCGAGCCAATTCCCGCGGATCCAGTCCAAGTGGACAGTTCTGCGGTAGCCATTGTACCCGAGCCACCCCAAATAGTGCTAGCTGACACGTTTCAGGTGGATCTCATTGCTGAACGGGAGAAGCTGGACCCAGTGCGCATCATTCAAGATCGGGACTTGCGTCGCTCTTATTGGCTTCCGCATCTGGATACGCTATCCCTTCAGGTAGTAGACCGAATACAAATAGAGCGAGAGTTGATGAATACCCGCATTTTGGTTGATGGTTTTATCATTCCAAAAGAGTGGTATCGAGAGGAGAACAGAGTTGCCTTTAACAGGGAAGAAATCCAAGGATGGCTTGATTCGTTGACTACCGCGAATATGTTTCCCCCTCGAGCTGGCACGTTAGAATGACTTTAATTGAACGGACGCGAGGATTGCAGGGTAGGATTGGCTCCCCTGCAACTCCAGCATTGGTAGACGAGCTCATAACCGTCTTGAATGCACATGCGGAGATGTATTACCGTGACGATGATCCCATTATCACTGATGGAGAATATGATCAGTTAATACAATGGCTGAAGAGCCTAGAGCAAGACTTAGGTCTTTCAGTTAGAGAGGATTCGCCATCGCACCGTGTTGGAGCACCTCCGCTGAGTGGTTTTGAGAAAGTCCAGCATCCGGTTGCATTACTCTCACTTGGCAATGCCTTTAACGGCGATGAAATGAAGGCGTGGTATGAGCGCTGCCTTCGACGGCTGGACCTAGATCCAGAAACATCTCTGGAATTGGTGGCAGAGCTCAAAATTGACGGCCTAGCGGTCTCACTGACCTACGAGAACGGAATTCTGATTCGCGCAGCAACCCGAGGAGACGGCCGAGTAGGTGAGAACATAACGGCTAATACCCGTACGATTCGCCCCATACCGTTGTCCTTGAGTACGAGTAAGGCCTCACCTATTGCATCGCTTGAGGTAAGAGGGGAAGTCTACTTTCCCAGAAGCGCATTTGATCGCTTAAACCAATCGCTAGCTCATGCCGAACAGAAACCGTTTGCAAATCCTAGGAACGCGGCTGCCGGTTCTTTAAGGCAATTAGATTCATCGATTACGGCGAGTCGTGACTTGGCTTACTTCGCCTATTCTACAGGGCCTGTATCCGAGATGTTAGCCTCTACACATGCAGAAGAACTGGTCGTTCTTTCCAACTGGGGCCTGCCAACAAACCCGTTCACACAGCGTTTTTCTTCCATTGAAGATGTCGTCTCTTATTGCGAGTCCTGGATTGAAAAACGCGATACGTTGGACTACGAAATTGATGGGGTGGTGGTCAAGGTGAACGACCTTGATGTGCAAGAGCAACTAGGCAATGTATCCAACGCCCCGCGTTGGGCTGTCGCCTTTAAATTTCCGGCTCGCGAGTCGTCCACAATTCTAGAAAACATTGTTATCAGTGTGGGTAGGACGGGAATGATCACGCCAGAAGCGGTTTTGAAGCCGGTCGAAATTGGAGGTGTCATGGTTTCTCAGGCCACCTTGCATAACGAAGATTACATTCTAGGTCGAGATATCCGGATAGGGGATACGGTTGTTGTTAAGCGAGCAGGAGATGTCATTCCAGCTGTTGTGTCAGCGGTGACATCCTTGCGTGATGGTAGCGAACAAAAATGGACCATGCCGGACGTCTGTCCAGCGTGTCAAAGTCCTCTTCAGCGCATTCAGGGTGAGGCGGACTACTACTGTACTTCAACGACCTGTCCAGAACAGTTCATTCGTCTCGTTGAGCATTTCGCATCTCGCGATGCGATGGATATAGAAGGATTAGGAACGAAGCTAGCCATCCAGCTGGTTGAGGCAGGGCTCATCAAAAGTCTTGAAGACGTGTTTGATCTTTCTGAGAACGATCTGCTGAATCTGGATGGTTTTGCCGGTAAAAAGGCCGAAAACTTGATATCCGGGATACAGAAGTCCAAGTCGCAGCGTTTGTCCCGACTGATTTTTGGCCTGGGAATACGGCATGTAGGAAAAACGACCGCAGAGTTACTGGTTTCCAAGTTCGAATCGCTGAGTTTGTTGAGTGCTGCAACGCAGGATAAACTGCTTGAGATCGATGGGATAGGACCTGCGATTGCCGAAAGCATCGTGGACTGGCTTTCGGTATCCTCCAACCAAGACACGATTCGCCAGTTAGGTGATTTAGGTGTGCGAGTTGTTCGATCCGAGGAAGAGACGCCCTCTAGTGAGGCAGACATGCCATTTGCTGGATGGACTTTTGTGATCACGGGAACGCTGCCAACATTGGGACGAAAGGAAGCGCAGGCATTCGTAAAATCACGCGGAGGAAAGGTATCTTCGAGCGTGAGTTCCAAAACAACCTATCTTGTGCTGGGCGAAAACCC
>DKOG01000160.1 GCA_002469915.1 Bacteroidetes bacterium UBA7368 | reverse complement strand
CAGTGACCAGTTGTTGTGCTTTCCGCTTCCGTTAACACCTTTGAACGGCTTTTCATGAAGCAAACACACCATTCCGTAGTTACGAGCAATACGCTGCAACGTAATCATGATCAACTGCTGATGATCGCACGCAATGTTAGTATTCTCATATAGAGGAGCCAGCTCATACTGGCTCGGAGCGACCTCATTGTGGCGTGTCTTAACCGGAATACCAAGGCGATAAAGTTCTTTTTCTGTTTCGAGCATGCAGCTCAACACACGATCCGGGATAGAACCGAAGTAATGGTCATCCAATTCCTGCCCACGTGGCGGCTTCGCGCCTACGAGTGTACGTCCCGTAATCATGAGATCTGGACGACGGAAGTAATATTGTTCATCGATCAAAAAATACTCTTGCTCCACACCCACTGTCGAAGCCACTTTGGTTATTCCCTGATGACCAAATAGCTCAAGGGCACGAAGAGCCTGCTTGTTGATCGCCTCCATAGAGCGCAGTAACGGCGTTTTGGCATCTAGTGCTTCTCCACTCCAAGAAGCAAAGGCCGTCGGGATTGCCAAGTAGGAGCCGTTCGCATTCTCAACAATGAAGGCTGGAGATGTTGGGTCCCAAATCGTATATCCACGAGCTTCAAAAGTCGCGCGAAGACCTCCACTTGGAAAACTGGAAGCATCGGGCTCGCCTTGAATCAACTCCTTACCTGAAAAGCGAGCAATCGCTCCGCCACCCTTATTAGGAGTGATGAACGAATCATGCTTTTCAGCGGTAGATCCGGTCAGGGGCTGAAACCAGTGAGTGAAATGCGTAGCACCGCGCTCCACAGCCCACTCCTTCATGGCCAAAGCCACGACGTCCGCAATGGTAGGATCTAACGTGTGCCCTTTATCTATAGTGGCTCGCAAGCTTTTGTAGATCTCCTTTGGAAGACGGTTTTCCATCTCTTCCATTCCGAAAGCATTCTCTCCGAAAATGCGCTCGATATCCATTGGACCGGCTTTTTTGCCGCTTCCATTTGGGGAAAATTTAGTAGCTGCTACCAGATTGTAGTCTGACTCGTGGCGACTCATTGGTGTATATGAGGTGTTGGTGTGGTGTACTTATTTACGTTCAGTCGGTCGATTCCAAAATCATGGGTTGAACCGGAACGCTTCGAGTGTCTTTGTAGCTGGATAAAACGATTGAAGTTGATGTGCCATGTACGCCCGGCCATCCCTGAATAGTCGAAAGCATTTTTTCGAGCCCGGAAGTATTACTGATCAGGACCCGGAGAATATGTGAACCTTCTCCCGTGATCGAGTGCACTTCCTGAACCTGCTCCATCTGGCTGGCGCGTTTCACAAACGTGTCGTAATGCTTCGAACCGTCGACCATTACGCGAATAAATGCCGAGATGTCATATCCCGTTATCCGGGGATTGACCACAGCATGATATCCGTCAATAACGCCGCGTTCTTGAAGCTTCTTCATCCTTTCGCTGACTGAGGGCACAGACAGTCCCACATCTTCAGCGATTTCATTTCTCTTTATGCGGCCTCTTTCCTGCAGAAGCTGCAGAATGCGCACATCAATGTCATCAATTCGATTCATCCGTGCCTTAAATAATTTAGGTGATAATATAAGTTTGCCTTTTTTATCGATCAAGATTTATTAAAAATGAATTATTAATTCAAGTACTCTATCATATCGGTACCCAAGGCGCAACCCGCAACCCCGTGTGCTGCATAGCTATCCGACCAGCCTGAACCAAGTACTTACCAGCCCCATTGGGGCGATCAATGATGCCTAAGAGAGATTTCGCATCAGATTCTCTGTATCCCTTTTGAACGAGTTTATCACAAGTGCGTATCTTTGCGCCCAATCCCGTGCTCGCTTTCCGGTGAACGCGTTGTTTTGGGCCCGTAGCTCAGTGGTCAGAGCTGTCGACTCATAATCGATAGGTCGCAGGTTCAAGTCCTGCCGGGCCCACCTCAACCCCATGTAAGTCATTGACCTGCATGGGGTTTTGTTTTATTGGTACAACATGGGTACAACATTTCGACCAAAATACTCAGTTCGAACTGAAATTGGAAACATCATTTGCAATCCAATGAATACCCATTTTTTGCACTGTACCCTCAAACCGGACCTTAGTCCATCGAGCATGGGCATTGGTTGCAACCTGATACTGTTCCGGTGGCAGATTAACGGCAATCTTAACGGGTCTACCATCAGGACGGTTTTCCCATCTAATAATCGCAGTTTTGGGACTTCTACCCTGTGTCATCGGGTTTTCAGCCGAAGTGAGTCCAACCACGTGCCCTATAACCTCCACCAAGCGTGATTGCGTTCGGCGTAGTTCCTCTGCTGCGACGTTTAACATTTGGACGTGCCCATTGTGCACCTCAACTTCTTTTTCCGAGAGGTCTTCTGAAGCCTCTGCTTTGGGCGACCATTGAACTGAAACACCCAATCTCATGCTACCCATGTTGGAAAGTGATGAGATAGCCTCACACATGTTTGAATTAAGGCCGGACTCAAAGTTGTCCACGATGGCTCCCACATCTCCAGCCTCAAACGCTTGATCTGCAATGTGGACTCCCCTTAGAATTCGCTCGACTACTCTTCTTTCCGGGGGAAGAATTGTAATTGTCCCTTCTTCCTCTTCCTCAAACATGCTAAAGGATGTTATCGATTCACCAAGCGGTCTCGATTCTATGGTATATCCCAGACTCCCTTCAAATGTCTGTCCGAATCGAAAATCTTTAACAAATGTCTTACCAAGTGAGAGAAGTTGATCATAATGGGGACGTGCTTCTTTTTCAGCGGAAGCAGCATATCCAACCAGTTTTTTTAATTTTGGAATCTGAATTGAAGCAAGATCCAATGGGACCGAGTTGGTTGCATCTGTATCCAGATTACGAATGTAGATGAGATCTTGACCTACGAATCTGATCCGAGATTCTACTTTCTTAATCTCTTCGTTTCGAGAGGCTGCAAGTGTCCTCAATGCAGCAGCAACATACTGGTTCATCCCCGAGGCACGCTCTGCTTTGGGAAGAGCAATTTCGACACCTTCCTCGCCACTTGTGTTCGCTTGAACAAACACATCCCAATCACGGTTCACTGTATCCGCTACCATCCAATCCGACAGCTTGAGATATGCTACCAGTCTGGAGACAGTTAGGGAATTCGCTATTTGAAACACTGAGGAACGCATAATCAAATATGCCCCAATCTTCTTTTTTCGAGTAGATCTATAAGGGCTTGTGGGTCAACCAGATTCGTTCTTGGTATTTGTATTGTAATGCTGGAAGAGTTTGGGGTAGGTACTGATGGTACATCATGCCAATACAGACAATTGCGTAATTCTCCAACGCTTTCAGAGAAATATGTTCGTTCGGTGTCTTCCGACGGTACCACGTATAGCATCAATAGACATCTCGGTCCTTCCCAGACTGCCAATTTATTATAGGCATCTGCTGCCATTGCATAGGAAACATGGGTATTCCCTACCGTTGCATTAGATGTTGATTTCAACTGTACTTGGACATTGTGACCCGTGGGAGATAGGATACCAAGTTGATTTTTGATCACCCGTGTGAGGAGGCCATCCACACCATAGTCAGATGTATTGTGTGGTTGGAACTGCACACCTGCATCAGCAGCGATTGCATCTAAGTATGCCACACTTAGCAACGCTTTCTTGTGTCGATCTGGTATTGACACGGGTTCTGTGTCCCTCGTCTATTTACGTGTAGTGGCAAAGGATACACCAGCGCCGCCTAAACGTGTATACGTAGAACTACGTATGATAGAGACAGTTGTCGATTCAATAACCGTTTTCTGACAGTGCTTCTTCAAAAACCAACCAAGACAGCCGTACTATCTCTTGGACTGATACGCCTGCAAGTGCCGCCACTTCGTGGACTCTGTCCCTCATTTCAGAAGCTATCCTCACGTTTAGATAGGAATCTGGAGTTTGCATCAGGCGGGCAGCATCGTCTTCGTTCAGGTCAGGGTGATACCCTGCCGCCTCCATGACTCGCTCCATGTTAACGTCCCATTGTTTAGGTACGTACCCTTCTGTAACTGCACCTCTCAGCTCCTGAATTCTATCCCATTTTGGCTGAATGTCTGAAGGGATGTCATATCGATCATAGAAGCTCCCGCCAGTTAGCCAGTTCTCGGAAACTTGTAAGATAGAGGCAACAAGGGCTAATCGTCGCTCAGGGAGTTCGGCTTCAAAAGTCTCATACCGTGAGTAGGTACGAAGTCCGCACCCAAGCTTGTTAGCCATATCGCGTTGACTGAACCCTTTTGCTTTTCGAGCTGCTTTTAATCTATTAGACGTTTCCGATTTCATAAATGTGCCATTCGCGAGATGCATACCATTCTTAATCATTCCTTCACACTGAAGGCTTGACTCTCCGTAAGTATATGCCCGTTATTGTTGGCGGCTACCTCACGGATGGCACATGATACTCATTCAACAAATAAAAAGCACTGTATGGCAGGAGTCGTAACTGTACTTCTTGAAAGCGAGATTCGCAGCGTTGTCCGCGAAGAACTGCAACAGACCGTAGATGAGGCGATTTTGGAAATCACCCGCCTCATTCAGCACAAAGAGTATGTCACTAATCAAGAAGCTTCTGAAATCACTGGCAGAAGCATCAGAACACTCGATCACCTGAGGAAATCAGGACAGATCGATTCTTACATGAATGGCAATCGCGTTTTGTTCAAATATGCCGACCTCATCAGCTGGATAAAGCTGGGACATGTAGTAGCAACCAATCCGAGTACTGCCGCATGACAGTAGCTACAATTCAGCCCAGATCTATATCAACAACCTCTTCGACGTTAAGAACGTCAATCACAGGATTCGACAAGATCGACCTGAGACTCATTGACTGGCAGGTATTACCCGGTCATGAACTGCAAATACACCACAAAGGAAATCAGAAGCAGAAGTCATTCCTGTTTTACGTGGAAGACCAACCTGTTTACGGATACGGCGCTCATTATCGAACAAACTGGTGGAACTTGTTCATATCTGTGCCACGCCCCGGTACTCGCCATTGTTTGCTTGGATTCAACCCCTCGAAACACAAACATCTGATTAACTACCCCGCATCAACAACAATAAATGTATTGGACACAACAGTGACTCTGCAAAGGCGGCTGCAGCAAATTGGCATTCAAGCTAACCTTCGAACAGCAGCTATTCGCAAGCTCGAAGTGTGCTCAGACATTGAAGTAGACTCATCATTGGAGGCTTATTGGGAAGCGTTGGCTGACTGCCGACCACCTTCAAGAATGAAGATGAGACGATACCCGAATGGCGTCACGTGGTTTAATAAACAAGCAGCTGTTAAAGTGTATGGAAAATACACTCAGCTGATGCAGGAGTACGGTGCTAAAGCTTTGGAAAAGCAAATGCCGCCTGAAAACACTATCAGATTCGAAACAGCAGTCCAAACCCCAGCTTCAGTCAGAAAAAAGATTGGAAACTTCACTTTGGATGATACCGAAGGATTGAGCAACGCCGCGATCAACTGGCATGTCAATATGGGAAGAGGTCTGTTCAATGGATGAACTTAAGAATGCCCTCAAGGAAGAATTAGGATTCTATCATGCCGACGGGGGCCAGTGGGTCAGTCACTATGTGATGGACGCTGGTTGCGATTCGCTACGAAGAACGATGGGCGAAGATGAACTGCTCGAATGCTTTTCAGATGTTGGGGGAGCCAAAGCCCGGCGCTCTGCCAGAGAGAAGCTGAAGGCGACCAGAATGCGCCGCAAGCACATTGAAGTAACTCATCATGGATCACTACTTCAGGAGAAACTGCTGACTGAGGTAAGAGATAAACTCTTGCGTTCAGCAGCGCGAGCACAGCGAGTACTGAAGCCCGAAGACCGCCCTGCAATCACACCAAGATCGAGCCTCCGAATGCCTAAAAAGCGGGGTAGTTCGAAGTAGGCAAAAGTGGTCCGATCTACGTACCTCCATCCTCATGCAAAAAAGCATGGAGAATCGCGATAAAAGGGCAGCCGTCATGAGGCCACTTAGCCTGTCATTATCGACGTTTCTGGCGTTCTGACTCAGAAATGTCATGGCCCCTCCTTGCATGTACACGACGGCACGTATTGGGCATGGAGAGAAAATGCCTCTAAACCCCCCTTTTTTTCATTCTCAAAATCAACCTTTTAGCGTATGAACGACACTCAGAAACAATCACACTTTCGCCTCAGTTGCGACGATCTTAACTGGACGATTCAGAAACTTGAACGGACTGGAGCCGGAAAGATCAGATGGAAGAACATCAAATGGTACGGGGAGAATCTATCTCTCTGTTTGAGCCACTTACAGGGACTCTGGACGCGCGAGCTCTTTCATCCTGATCAAAGCCTCATGTCTTTAGTAGAGGCTCTTGAGGGTTCGAGGAAGTTGCTCTGTCAGGAGACGGCACAGCGACTGATCGCCGAAGGAAGATTCAAGGACCCGCGCACACCAGAAGGACCCCGGGGGGCTGCCCCAACAAGGGGTACCACGTTCAGGAGTTGCAGCGGGACCCATGCTTAGGTGAAGGTTCGTCTTCGTGTACGCGATTCTTGATACGTGTACACAGCTTCGATTGCTCAAGTGAGTGCGACAACCACAAGGGCCCCTGGGTGGGGCCCTTGTCATTTGTGGTAAGAGAAAACTTTTTGATGGTCGGTCGTATAACCGCCTCAATTCGACATCATGAAGAGCATACGACTCATATCAAAACGACTGACGTGGATACTGATTTTCACGTTTGGCTTCATCCCAATTGGCACACATGCCTCTGCGGGTGTGCTGTTGTGTATTGAGTCTGACGGTCATATCAGTGTCGAACTTGCTCAAGGGCTAAAATGTGCATCTGACTTGCTCACTGAAGAACTTCTGAATGATGAAGATCACTCCGTTGAGCACTTTTCTGAAGATCAGACGCACTGTGTTGATTGTATCGACATAGTTCTCAAGGGAGCCACGGACGCGGATTGCACTTCATTTGTGTCTCCGAAGCCCTCAGAAGCTCCTGCAGCATCCGTAAGCGTCTTAGCAGTTCCTAAAATTCAGGACCAAGTCCTTTTTGAGACCTGCGCACATGACGCTGGAGTACACATCAATTCTCAGGGTATCCTTGCCCAGCTGTCCACGGTTGTCATTCTAAACTGAGAATTCCTGTTCGCGCTCGGTCCTCTTTGGGGAGCATTCCTATCTGAGTGACTCTCCACAGCGCGCTTTGGTTCACAGGCTAATCGCCTCACTCCGAACGTAACAGGAAATTTTCATGTATCGACAGATCGCCACCTTGTGGCTTCTTGTGGTTGCATTTTGCTCGCTGACTCTTTCATCAGCTGCACAACCACACAATCAATCGCAGACCACCATCTCGAACGAAAGGACTTCGTCCCCCACCTCGAATGATGGTCATTCTAACCCTTTCGCTACTTCGTTGACACTCGATGATGCCATTGAGATGTCACTCAAATACAATCCAATTCTGATGGCTGCCGGGTTCGAGAACCATGCTCGAAAGGCTGCCATTCGCCAAGCAAAGGCGTTTCCAAACCCTGAGCTAACCACAGATGTAGAAAACGTCACAGGTTCAGGACCTCTGCAGGGAACGAGTTCAGGTGAGTTTACGGCAGGTATCTCCCAATCCTTTGAAATGGGAGGGAAAAGAAGCAAGAGAAAAGGTCTTGCCGAATCACTGTTTGACGTTAGTGTGTGGAACTTTGCCACCGAACAACTTGGTGTGATTCGCCTCACTTCCGAACGTTTTTACACTGTTCTCGCCAACCAGCATCGCATTCGAGTGAGTGATAGCCTGCTGATTGTTGCCAAACGGTTCTCTGATTCTGTTTCTCTACGACGTGAAGCCGGAAAGGTATCACCTCTGGAAGAGAGACGTGCTAACATTTTGTTGGCAAGTGCACAGCTTGGTAATGAAGAAGCAAGACGCCGACTTGTGACAGCTTGGAATGACTTGCGGGAAATGTGGGCAGACATTCCGAGTGACGCTACAATAGTGGAAGGAGATCTGGAAGAGATCATCGAGGTCCCGCCTCTTGAATCACTGCTTGGCTTATTGGATCAACACCCTGAAGTCGAGCGAAGCCAAAGTCTAATTGATTACAGCCGCTCGAAAGCACGCTTGGAGCGTGCCGTCTCCATTCCCGATGTGAACCTGACCGTGGGCGCTCGGAGAATTCAGGAGCTGGGAGCGACCGGGATGACAGCTTCGCTCAGCTTACCCCTCCCATTGTTTAATCGAAATCGAGGTGCGATCGAAGAGGCCCAGTATGAATCCGAAGCTACCACGGCTCTCGCTCATGCAACCTTGGTTGGCCTTCAAACCGAGTTGAAGAATCTTCATGCCGAAGTGCTATCTGCCAAAAGCGAAGCAACTCTTTTCGGAAAGGGAGTAGTAATTGATGCCATGACCAACATGGTAGCCACCGTTGCCGGTTATGAGAGTGGGAAGTTTGACTTGTTGACCGTCTTGGATGCGCAGAGAGTCTTGTTCGAAATATCCAACCACTACGTAGATGCTTTGGAGCGATACCACCTCAGCCGCATCAACGTTGAGCACTTGATTGCAGCTTCATTTTCATCATTGAACGAGGGAGGATCTGACAATGAATAACCATCCAACATTTGTTCGATTCATAGGAGTTTTTCTCATCATGGCAGCTTCCGGTTGTGGAGGTAATGATGTTGAACCAACCTCTGCTGACGATCTCAATGAAGAGGAAGTACTATCAGTCTCCTTAACTGCTGAAGAGATTCAAGAGTTGGATCTTCAAACGGTACCCGCTTCCTATGGCACACTTGAATTAACCCAATCATTTCCCGGGGAAGTGATGGTGAATCAGGATAGGTACGTGCACATCGTACCTCGGGTAAAAGGAATCGTTGAGTCAGTTGCCTTCTCCGAAGGAGATCGAGTCACATCAGGGGAGGTTCTGGCTATCCTCGACAGTAGGGAGCTTGCTGATATTAAATCAGACTATCTCGCAAGTGTCGAGAGAGCAGACATTGCAGAACAGACTTTCGAACGTGAAAAGGGTCTTCTGGAGCAAGGAATCTCATCTGAAAGCGAATTCTTGGACGCTCGACAGGGTGTTACCGAGGCGATGATTGCTCTACGATCCTCCACTCAGAAGCTACTGTCGCTCGGATTCAGCGAGG
>DKOG01000051.1:579-5736 GCA_002469915.1 Bacteroidetes bacterium UBA7368 | reverse complement strand
TCCTATTATGGGGCTTCGCATTACGGTCGAGGGGACCCCTCCCCAAATGCCTTTCTGCCTGGTAGCCAACCACCTCTCCTACGTGGACGTTTTATTAATGCAGTTTACAACGGGTGGTATCCTTTTGTCCAAAGCGGAGGTGGCCTCTTGGCCCATTGTTGGAGCTCTGAGTGCGCGTATCGGCACCCTTTTTATTGATCGAACCATGCGTCGAGATGTTGTACGAGTCAATCAACTGATCGAAAACACCCTCGCTGCTGGAGATGGAATCGTTTTCTTTCCGGAAGGAACGACTGGCGATGGGAAGTCCGTTCGTCGATTCAACTCATCTTTGCTAAACTATCCGGCCCAAACTTCGTATCCCGTTCACTACGCCGCTATCAGCTATTCGAGCAAACACGTTGATCCAGCAGATCGCATCTGCTGGTGGGCCGATATGACGTTTTCCGATCATTTCTGGAAACTACTTCAGATCCCTTCTTTCGAGGCTACTATTGTTTTTGGCCCTGAATCTGTAACCGAAGTGGATCGAAAAGTACTGACCCTTACGCTGAAGCAGCGGATTGAGGACATATTCACTCCGTCGACAAGACGACTACGATGAGGAGACCGTAAGATGCAGGATACTTCCAGATTAGTGGAGCTTAATATTGAATTTCTGGAACAGGGAAAGGAACTGATTTCCGAGGTTACAGATAGCGTCTTTACCGCCTGTAATAAACCCGTATATCCCTCTGGTGCAGGGGAACACTTTCGTCACATTATCGAGCACTATCAGCTCTTTTTGTCCGGCATAGGCTCGGACTTACTCGACTAAGACGCTAGAAATCGAGATACTCGAATTGCTTGCGACCGCTCTTTTGCCTGCTCCGTGATTACTGATGTGCAAAGAGGCTTGGCCGAGATCCCAAGTACCGATCGGCAAGTCCGCGTTAAGATGGCCGCATCACAGGATGCAGATACAGACGCGCCGCTCAGTACCTCCACCTTGTGTCGCGAGTTAGAGTATTTACAAACGCACACGGTTCATCATTACGCATTAATTGCGATGATTCTTCGTTTGCAGTCCGTAGAACCCAACGCCAATTTTGGCGTGGCCCCCTCTACGTTACAGCACCGAACTATATCGGCATCGTCTGCACCTTCATCGCAACGCGCCTGATCCTCTGACGAGAGTGAAACCACCGACATCTTCCGTCCGCCCCAGCCTTAAAAGACGCGTTTTTCAAGGTGTCCTTGCGCTATACCTCGTTGCGCTTGCTTTTTCGCATCTCTACCGATGGTTTCAATCTGATTTTAATCCGCGACCGAATCAGGAATGGATTGAACTGGCTGAAATTGATGGCGATCAACAAGGCCCGGACACGATCCAAATGGCGTTTGTGGATTCGGAACCTCAAGCGTCTTCTGAGAAACCAAGCATTATTCTGCTTCATGGAAGTCCTGCCGCCTCCCCATTCATGATGCGACTGCATCGATCGCTTGCACAAGACAGTACATTTCGCGTCATTACGCCCGATTTACCCGGTTTTGAAGGCTCTTCTCGCCAACTCAACGACTATTCCTTTGCGGCACATGCCCGCTACTTAGAAGCTTTTCTCGATTCACTTTCTATCGCACAGGCCCACCTCATTGGATATTCTATGTCCGGTGGCGTGGTCGCAGACGTCGCGTATCGTGATCCCGATCGAGTAGCCTCTCTCGTTTTGATGTCGACTATTGGAGCCCAAGAACTGGAGTTGCTAGGTGACTACCACCTCAATCACTCGATACACGGTCTTCAACTCGCCTTTTTGTGGGGGCTATCTGAGTTCACGCCACATTTTGGATGGATGGATAGATCTATGTTGGGTGTGAGTTATGCCCGCAATTTTTTTGACTCCGACCAGCGACCCCTCAGGAAATTTCTCACCTCATGGGAAGGTCCTACTCTCTTGATACATGGCCGTCAAGACGAGCTGGTGCCTTATGCGGCGGCCATCGAACATCGAAGAATCGTCCCTCAAAGTTCGCTCGTGACGCTTGAAAATGCCGGTCATGGATTACCCATCACTCACCCTGATGAAGTTTCTAAAGCCATTCTTGAGTGGCTACAGCCTGTTGAAGCCAATCAAAGCCAGACTAAAAGGCAAGCCAACCTTGGTCGGCTCACGCAAAGCAGGCTACCTTTTGATGCCTCTTCCCTGCCTCCCGTTACCGGGTTTTCGCTAGTTATTCTGATGCTACTCATTGCCGTAGCCACCTTCGCAAGCGAGGACCTAGCTAGCATCGGGGCTGGACTCATGGTCGCGCGAGGCACCTTTGGCTGGGATCATGCCTTGCTGGCTGTCTTTGTTGGAATTCTAGCTGGTGATATTGCCCTGTATGTTGCAGGAAGAATACTGGGGCGAAAAGTGGTGACGCTACCGCCCTTCGCTTGGTACGTAAGTGCCCAGAAAATGGATAGAGGCGCGGCCTGGTTCGAAAGAGAGGGTGCGAAGGTGATCATTGCCAGTCGGTTCATTCCGGGATCTAGACTGCCCACCTACGTTGCTGCAGGTGTTTTGAAGGCCCCATTTTGGAAATTCCTGGGCTTCTTCATGATCGCGACCATATTCTGGACTCCGTTCATCGTTGGTATTTCCTTCCTGCTGGGTAACCAGATCCTGTCATTTTGGGAAATCTATGAGTCCTTTGCGATTTGGGTACTGATTGGCGTCATCCTACTCATCTATGCGCTATTTCACATCGGCCTCCCGATGGCAACGCACAAAGGCCGTCGCAAGCTACTTTCCCGATGGAAGCGTATTAGCCGGTGGGAATTCTGGCCGCCTTTCGTGTTTTACCCTCCCGTTGTAGCCTATGTGCTGTTTTTAGCCATTAAGTACCGATCTCTGATGATATTTACGGCATCTAATCCTGGGATCCCTGGTGGTGGGTTCGTCGGAGAATCCAAAAAAGACATGCTGGATTTACTACCCGAGGCCCAAGGGCATGTCGCTAGGTTCGTTGTATTGAATGAAGATTCCGACTACGAGCAGGCTGTCTCTGAGTTCATGACCTCTAATGAGCTGTCCTTTCCGATCGTACTGAAGCCCGATGTAGGAGACCGTGGTCACGGAGTACTCATTGCCGATTCATTGGAGCAAATAGCCACTTTCATGGGCGAGAGAAACCCGAATGATGCTCCTGTCTTACTTCAAGAATTTATACCGGGAGAAGAATTTGGCGTCTTCTATGCGAGGCGTCCTTCTGAAGAAAGAGGCTCTGTCATTTCTGTTACGGAAAAACAATTGATCTCTGTTCACGGAGATGGGCGTCACACACTGGAGGAACTCATTTTAGATGATGAGCGCGCGGTGTGCATGGCTCCCCTTTTCTTCAAACGACATATGGCTCAACTGGACACCGTCATCCCCGCTGGAGAGCATTTTCAACTCGTCCACGTGGGGACCCATGCACGCGGTGCGCTGTTTCTGGACGCAAACCACTTGATTACCCCTGAGTTGGAGGCTGCTTTTGATACCATTGCAGCCTCCTCAACGGGATTCTATTTCGGCCGGTTTGACATTAGAACACCTAGTGCAGACACTCTTAAAAACGGAGGCTCCTTCCATATTTTAGAGCTGAACGGGGTTACGTCCGAAGCAACGCACATTTACGATCCAAATACGTCTCTCTGGACCGCCTACCGCACCTTGTTCGAGCAATGGGACCTAGCTTTTGCGATTGGAAAAGAAAATGTCGCTCGAGGATCGAAAGTTGCTGGGTTTCTTGACGCCGTTCGCCTCATCTTTCGATTCAAGATCCAACCCGACTCAAAACCCGATACAGCCGCCCCAGCAAGAGCATGAAGGTCGTTTCCAAAAGACTGCTGAAAACGCTGAGCAGTGTAGGACACTACACGCTGTTCATGATTCGAGCCTTTTCGACCACTCGAGAAGCGCTGGCTCATGGACGAATGGTATCCAAACAAATGGTCCAAGTGGGAGTGAACTCCCTTCCGGTCGTTCTCATGGCGTCGTGTTTTGCAGGAGTCGTTGTCACGCTCCAAACGGCCTACCAGCTAGACAACACGATATTAACAGACGAAGCCGTGGGATCGGTGGTGGTCCCCACGCTCATGCTAGAGATGGCAGCTTTAATTCCTGGACTCGTTCTCGCTTCGAGAGTGGGCGCGAGCATTGCGGCTGAACTCGGAACAATGAAAGTCACTGAACAGATTGACGCCTTAGAGGCCATGGGAATGAATTCTGTCGCCTATCTCGTTCTGCCGCGCGTTGCCGCGGGGTTAGTGATGTTTCCATCGATGTACGTAGCCTCTGCACTGGTTTCTATCGTAGCAGGAGGCTTAGCCGGAGAGTTTATGGGGTATCTTTCTTTTGAATCATACATATTAGGCGCTAGGACCTTCTTTTTGCCGTTCGATCCTGTTTATGGCATGGCAAAGTCCATGGCCTTTGGCTTTTTGATTACCTCTATTGCTTCCTGGAAGGGATTTCATACTCAAGGAGGAGCGCACGGTGTAGGAATTGCGACCACTCAAGCGGTTGTTGTGAGTTGCGTGAACATCCTGATTGCGGACTACATTCTGGCCGAATTACTTCTCTAATCCTTCTGTTGCCGTATTATCCGTACTTAACCTAGGATTATGGCTATTAAATTTTTCCCACGATCTGACCGTGAATCCAAGTCCGAAGAAAACACTTCTTCTGGTCTGGGGACATTTGGTGGCGTATTTACGCCCTCCATTTTGACCATTCTCGGGGTCATTATGTACCTGCGTTTCGGCTGGGTTGTCGGAAACGTGGGACTTATCGGCACCTTCGCCATCGTGAGCCTATCAACGGGGATCACGTTTTTGACGGGCCTTTCGATTGCCTCCATCGCCACCGACCAACGAGTGCGAACAGGTGGAGCCTACTACATGATCTCACGCTCTCTGGGAATTGAGGCGGGCGGAGCGGTAGGCATTCCTCTTTATATCGCGCAAGCCTTATCCGTCGCACTCTATACCATCGGTTTTGCGGAAAGTGTGGTCAACGTATTTCCGGTTTTAGACCAAAAAATGGTGGCCTTGGTTACTACGTCTGCCGTTACGCTTCTAGCCATGCGATCGGCAGCAGCAGCTATTAAGATCCAGTACGTGATCATGGGAGCGATCGGTTTGTCCCTCGT
>DKOG01000051.1:0-549 GCA_002469915.1 Bacteroidetes bacterium UBA7368 | reverse complement strand
CGTCTCCCTGATATTTGGAAGTCCGGTCGAAGCTGTTCCCGTCGCCCAAGAAGCAGCCACTAACAAGGCCGGATTCTGGGTGGTGTTTGCGGTGTTTTTTCCAGCCGTAACCGGAATCATGGCTGGGGTCAATATGAGTGGAGACCTGAAAGACTCAGGTCGTAGCATACCAATCGGTACGATGGCCGCCATTGTAGTCGGGTATCTGATTTATATGGGAATTCCCTTCATCCTGAGTAGTAGGGCAACTCCCGAGCAACTCATTTCAGACCCACTCATCATGCGCCGAATCGCATTTTGGGGAGATGCCATCATCATGGGTGTCTGGGGAGCCACCCTGTCCAGTGCGCTCGGAAGCATTTTAGGCGCCCCTCGCGTGCTCCAAGCCCTAGCGCGCGATAAAGTCATTCCTAAGTTCTTTCAGTTTCTGGGACAAGGTTCAGGCGAAGACGACGAGCCTAGGATTGGAACAGCCTTCACGTTTGCTCTGGCCGTAATTACGGTGATGCTAGCCGATTTGAATGTTGTGGCACCTATTCTAACCATGTT
>DKOG01000246.1 GCA_002469915.1 Bacteroidetes bacterium UBA7368 | reverse complement strand
GTTTTTGGCCCCCCTTTCCAGCTGACATTTGCGCGTGCTGACCACGAAATCGCATCATTTGCGAGATCGGCATCTACATTTCCCGCTTCGGTCACAATGCGGTACGCATTGAAGCTTGAGAACCCGGAAAATTTCTGCCCCAATCGGATTGAACCGATAACTTCGGCGCCATAGGATTCGGACTGATCGAAATTCCGGAAGGTCAGCGTCGACACTCCCGAAGCCTCGTCAAGGGTCTTGTACCGCTCTATTTTATTAACAGTACGGCGGTAGTAGGGCGTCAAGCTGATGGATCCCTTTCGCGAGAACTGCTGGTAGGCTAGCTCAACCGCATGGATGTACTCAGGATTCAAGGACGGATTACCCACATACAGATTCAGTGGGTCCGAAAAGGAAGTAAACGGATTCAACTGGCTCGTTCGGGGGCGGGAGACCCTTTTACTGTAACTCAATTTAAGCTGCTTAGATCTGGCCAAATTGTAGTTTAAAAAGGCGCTGGGGAAGAGGCTGAAATAATCATTTTCGAACGATTCGTCCGTCGTTTTTAAATCGAACTGCGTCATGGCCTGTTCAAACCGTACACCAGCCTGGGCTTCAAATTTGCCGACCTTCGAACCAGCAATTCCGTAGCCAGCGACTACCGTTTCGCCGTACTCGAATTGATTCGATAGATCCCTATCCGTCACAAAACCTGAACTGGCCGGGTTGAAATTGGCTGCATCAAAACTATTATCCATGGTTCGAAAGTTACTTTTGAAGCCCGTCTCCAGCTTTACGTTTCCGACTGTTTCAATGAGATCCGACTGAACCGTCCACTCGAAATCGTTGTTGTCCAGCTCGTTGATCGTCTGCTCAACCATTTCTAGGGCGGAAGCTCCATCGAGTGAGAGCAATTCTTCCGTCAAATCATCCGCCGAGGCACCCCTTGAGCGGTTAACACGCACGTCACCAGTCCACTCTTTTTTTCCAGCGTCTGGAACGCGGCGTAGGCCAAGGGAAACATCAAAAGAAGCTCCATCCGAAGCCTTCAAACTGGATCGGGCTGACCTAGAGGTTAGGTCCCGAAGCGCACTGAGTTGGGCGTAGTTGTTTACAGACTCGTTATTGCCATCTCGCATACTGAGCAACGCACTACCCGTTACTTCCGATATACTACTAAGCGTATAGTCCGCACTCACGTTGACGAGGTGTGATGTCCCGGTACGAAGACCAATGTTGTCCTGCTCTATGAGATCTTTCGGGTCCAGAAACCGATTTTCGCGGATGTTAAAGCCGTCACTATCGCGGTCATCACTTCGAAAACCGTAACTGGAGAAGATTTTTAAATTCCCTTTCTGAAGGTTGTAGCTTCCGGAGGCGTTATATCCTCCATCTGATCCCGAGCCCAGGACCACGCCGCCACTCGTCCCAAACTCCGCTTCTTTTTTCAAGACGATATTAATGGCCCCAGCCTGACCCTCAGGGTCATATTTCGCTGAAGGGTTTGGTATCACCTCGACACGGTCAATTGAACTGGCAGGGAGCTGCTGCAAGAAAGTCGTTAAAAACTGACCTTTGAGCGGTGACGGCTTCCCGTTAATGAGAATACCAACGTTTTGATTTCCTCGCAGGCTTACGTTCCCATCGACATCAACCTCGATTGACGGCACATTCTGCAACACATCTGTGGCGTTACCACCAGCTGAACTGATTTGCGACTTCGTGTTGTAGACCGTCCTATCTATCTCAAATGCGACATCAGCTCGCTCGGCGATTACCTCGACGCCTCCCATCTGCTCGGAATCGAAAGCCAAACTCACTGTCCCCAAATTTATGACGCGATTCGACTCTGAGATGGTGAACGACTGGGTTGTCCACGTCTGAAATCCAACAAAGCTGACCTTAATGATATACTGGCCCGGATCGAGACGGTCTATCTCAAACGAACCTTTCATGTCTGTTGTGGCTCCTGTTACCAATACCGAGTCGGGTAAGCTCCAGACCGCTACCGTTGCGGAAAACAACGCATCTCCTGATCCGGCTTCCAAGATAGTCCCGGAGACTTGCCCCATGTTGAGCACATTCGGCCCACCCGCTGACTGCGCCGAAGCGAGCTCGGTTGAGAAAAAGACGGTGGCGATAAGAGCGAGAGCTATTGCCGCCTTGTGGAGGAAAGAAATTGAGCGTGTCATGGTAGTTTGGGTCGTTCGAGATCAGGATTTTCTGAGGAGCACAGAAAATGCGAATTTCAAGACCTGAGCGAACGTACCAATCGATATCCGGCACATTGATGCGACAAGTGGCTTGAAAACAAGACCAACGGCATGAAAAACGGCTATGAATAGACGTCTTTTAGCCTCCTAAAGCTCTCTACAGACAAATAGACTAGATATCGTCGCTAGAAAAGTTGATTTCTTCGGGACCAAGATCTGGACCAATGCCCGGTCCTGTTGGGCCTTCCTCAGGATCAAAATGCTGATAACCAGCTGGAGAAAGAGGCATCAATCCTGTCTCAGGTGTCAGCGCCCGGACCCCTTTAGCCTGGTCTTCAATGGTACCGATGACGGCTACCCCCTCAAGTTCTCTCATCTTGTCCAGATCACTGGGATCAACCGTGAAAAGAAGCTCATAGTCTTCTCCTCCAAACAAGGCATAAGCATCAATTTCATCCATATTCTGATCGGCTACTGCCTGCGTTTCCGCATGAAATGGAATTTCAGGCACCCGAATAGTAGCTCCGACTTCGCTGCGCTTACAGATATGATGGATCTCAGAGGCTACGCCATCCGAGACATCTATCATCGAAGTCGGCTTGACCCCAATAATAGAGAGCATATCTACAACGTCTAGTCGAGCCGTAGGACGGAGCTGCCGACCAATTACATACTGGTGCGCATCGAGATCAGGCTCGTATGCGTCGCCTAAATCCTGCAACGCCTGTCGTTGATCGAGAAGAATTTTCAATCCTGCGAATGAGCCACCCACATCTCCCGAGAGACAGATATAGTCGCCAACATTCGCTCCACGCCGAAACGTGACATGATGCTCGGAAACCTCACCAACTACGGTGATGGACAGGTATAAGGCATGTGCCGTGGTCGTATCGCCACCCACCAGCTCCATTCCATATTGCTTACACGCTGAAGACATACCGTCATAAAGCGCATCGATCATTTCCACAGACATATTTCGTGGAATACCCAGCGAAACAGTCGCATACAGGGGCTTGGCATTCATGGCAGCCACATCACTCACATTCACCGAAATCGCCTTGTACCCCAGGAACTGCATCGGAATAAACGTGCGATCAAAATGCACGCCTTCAATGAGCGCATCGGTCGTCATCACGTGCAGCATATCATTTCCTGCACGATAAACGGCCGCATCATCTCCAATCCCTTCAATCAAGCCATCGGATCTGGGAATATCTGAAAGGCGCTCGGCCAAACGGTCAATAACTCCAAACTCTCCAAGGGTGGATACGGGTGTGAATTGCTCACTCATGACTTCACGACAAATGGTGGTAAAAACAGGCGCCTAAACGCCATTGTTGACGCTTATTTCCCCGGAGGACAGATCTTTCCCAAAAATGCACGGGCACGCGCGCCCGTCACAGATGGCATTCCGCAAGCTACT
>DKOG01000189.1 GCA_002469915.1 Bacteroidetes bacterium UBA7368 | reverse complement strand
TCGCCGGACGGAGTCCGGCGAGCCTTCTGGCTATATCAAGCGGTAATGGCTACCGGTGGAACCGTACCCCTTCATATCCACGAATGGGCCACCTCCTTTCCGTCAGAATAAATCAGCCTTCTTCCTGATCTGCCAACCAACGCTCAGCGTCGAT
The DNA here is from genome assembly GCA_002469915.1 of Bacteroidetes bacterium UBA7368. Taxonomy (GTDB): domain Bacteria; phylum Bacteroidota; class Rhodothermia; order Rhodothermales; family UBA10348; genus UBA10348. The sequence goes on along the minus strand of DKOG01000189.1, from coordinate 4,007 downwards.
GGCAGCCATACATCCCGTACCGGCCGCAGTAATAGCCTGACGATATACATGGTCCTGAGCATCTCCACAGGCAAACACACCAGCTATGTTGGTGTACGTGCTGTCCGGTTTCGTGATCAAATAGCCGGTTTCGTCCCTTTCCAAGTACTCAGAAAAAATCTCTGTGTTGGGCTTGTGTCCGATCGCTACGAATAATCCCTGAACGGGTAGCGTTCTGCCTTCACCGGTGATCGAATCCTTTAAGATGATTCCCTCCACCTCTTTCTCTCCCAAGACATCTTCCACGACCGTATTCCACAATACCTCAATCTTCTCATTTTCGAGAACTCGACCGGCCATGATTTTTGAAGCTCTAAACGCATCTCTTCTGTGAATCACATACACTTTAGAAGCGAAACGAGTCAAAAACAGAGCCTCTTCCATGGCTGTATCACCACCGCCAACGATGGCTACTTCCTGCTCTCGGAAAAAAGCACCGTCACAGGTAGCGCAAGCAGAAACGCCATGTCCCAACAAGCGAGCTTCATTTTCCAGTCCCAGATACATCGCAGATGCTCCGGTGGAAACAATAACGGTGTCGGCAAGAATCGGCATTTCCTCGTCGACAACTAACTTGAACGGTCGCTCACTCAAATCGACTGAAGTCACCATTCCCCATTGCAATTCAGCTCCGAATCGCTCAGCCTGAGCTTCGAACTTCTGCATCATATCGGGACCCATGATTCCCTCGGGAAACCCTGGATAGTTCTCGACATCCGTCGTCGTAATAAGCTGCCCACCCGGTTCGGGCCCCTGAATCACCAGAGGCTTCAAGTTCGCCCGAGCAGAATAAATTGCGGCGGTCAGCCCGGCTGGTCCCGTACCAACAACTACCACTTTTCTGTGGTCAGCACTTGAAAAATCGATCGCTTCCATAGTATTCAAAAATTAAGCTGGATAGACTCTTTTCGTCGACCTTATGCAGGATCGGCGATAAACCCATCAAGTTTGCCGGCTAGCATTTTCTTTGGTGCCGCTCCAACAAGCTGATCCACGACCTGGCCATTCTTGAAGAACAGGAGCGTAGGAATGGAACGAACGCCAAAATTCATAGCGGTCTGCGGATTATGATCTACATCCACTTTTCCAATCACTGCTTTGCCTTCGTATTCCGCAGCAAGCTGTTCAATGGTCGGGGCAATAATGCGGCAAGGGCCACACCAAGTTGCCCAAAAATCAACCAGAACGGGTAGATCTGACTGAAGTACTTCCGCTGCAAAATTTGCATCCGTCAATGTGACGTATTTAGCATCCTGTGACATGATTTTTCCTTTTTCCGAAAATTAGTTGTTTTAACAAGTATCTCGTGTTGAGCCTTTGGTATCACGAATGCTCTTGATGTTACAAGAGCTTGATCACACGGCTTATCACGATGCGTATATCGAATATTTACAATGAGTTAGACATAAGATCAGGAATAGCATTCTCGTACACTTTATGCATTCCGGCAGATGATGCGGAGATGACCGGCTCACCTGCGACTGCAATGGTTAACCCGTCTCCTACTACAACTCCCAGCTTCTTCAATTGAACTGAAAATCCGTCTAAAGACTGTCTAATTTTTTCAGATTTTTCTGGGCGAACCGCCAAGATAATACGCGACTGAGCTTCACTAAATAATGCTGAATCTAGGCGTTGATCGTTGGAGGCATCAAGGTTTATATCTGCACCCAAACCATCAGACGCTAGGCACATTTCTGCAAGACTGACGGCCATCCCACCATCTGAAACGTCGTGAGCGCTTTGCACCAATCCAAGCCGTATCAGTGATAAACAAGCTTCCTGAACGGCTATTTCGCCCTCCATTGTAAATGAAGGAGCGTCCCCAGCAGTCACGCCATGAATACGGGTAAGATACTCAGAGGCTTCGATGCCCAATTGTGGCTGTGCCTCTGGACTCAATTCAAGTACCAAGTCACCCTCTTGCTTGAACTCAAAGGTCGTAGCATGTTGCTTTACATCCTCAACTACACCCAGCATCCCAATCGTTGGTGTAGGATAAACCGCTCCTTCGGGGTTCTCATTGTAAAACGAGACATTCCCACCCGTCACAGGTGTATTAAATGCCCGGCAGGCTTCTCCCATACCGCTTACGGCTTCCTTAAAAACCCAATACTGTTCAGGCTTATATGGATTACCAAAATTCAGGCAGTTAGTAATCGCAACAGGTTTTCCACCCGCACAAACAACATTACGCGCCGCTTCTGCTACCGCGATTTGAGCACCTTTTCTTGGGTTGAGATAAACGTACTTGCTGTTACAATCTGTCTTAACGGCTAGACCTTTTTCCGAATCCTTTAATCGAACTACAGCCGCATCGGATGACCCCGGTCCTACAACTGTATTGGTACGAACCATGGTATCGTACTGCTCAAAAACCCATCGCTTACTAGCAATATTTGGCGATCCTAGAATCTTCAATAACACATCCGAAGCAGTTTCCGCATTTACATCTGTAATGCTGGAAGGATCAAAAGCACGTGTTTCATCCAAATAGGCTGGACGCTTCGTCTCGCGGATATAAACGGGTGCTCCACCTCCCAGAGCGAGATGCTCAGCAGGAACGTCAGCCACCAGCTCACCATGCCATAGAACTTTGACTTGCCCGTCGTCCGTAACATGCCCAATTTCAACTGCATGCAAATCCCACTTGTCAAAGATGGCTTCTAGTTCAGCCTCTTTCCCTTTTTGACAGACGATGAGCATACGTTCTTGACTCTCAGAAAGCATGATTTCGTACGGAGTCATGCCTTCTTCCCGAATAGGGACCTTATCAATGTGCAAGATCATTCCGGATTCTCCCTTCTCACTCATCTCACAAGACGAACAAGTAATCCCGGCAGCTCCCATATCCTGGATACCGACGACCACACCACTATTAATCACTTCGAGACTGGCTTCCAGTAGAAGCTTTTCAGTGAATGGGTCGCCAACCTGAACGCTAGGCCGTTTTGCTTCACTCGCTTCAGAAATCTCTTCAGACGCAAAGGTTGCTCCATGTATACCATCTCTACCCGTCGCGGAGCCCACTATATAAACAGGATTTCCGACTCCGATCGCGATGGCAGAAGCCATTTGATCTGCCTCCATAATTCCTACGCTCATAGCGTTAACGAGCGGATTCCCTTCATACGAGGGATCGAAATAGACTTCACCACCTACCGTAGGGACACCAAATGAATTACCGTAGTCACCAATACCTCTTACCACACCATCAAACAGGTACCTGACTCTTGGATTCTCTAGCGATCCAAACCGCAATGAGTTTAGAGAGCAAATTGGGCGGGCACCCATGGTAAAGATGTCCCGCTGAATCCCCCCTACGCCGGTGGCAGCACCCTGGTATGGCTCCACGGCTGAGGGATGATTATGAGATTCTATTTTAAACGCAACGGCCATACCGTCGCCGATATCTACTAGACCTGCATTTTCTTCGCCCGCACCAACCAGCATAACATCGCCATCGCGTGGCAATTTCTTTAACTCAACAATTGAGTTCTTGTAGGAGCAATGTTCACTCCACATTACTGAGTAGATACCTAGTTCTACAAAAGTCGGGGTGCGACCCAATTTGTCTAGTATCCAGCCGTACTCTTCATCTGTAAGACCGTGTTCACGGGCAAGCTCAATAGTTATCTCAGGCTCGTTCAACAGGGTGGTAGACATTTTGCCTATTGGGGTGCGTTTTGAAGTTCAACTGAATCAGGAAAGTAAGCATTTAAGAACCGATTCTTAGTAAAGATTCGGCTCGTAAAAGTGCCTATCACGATTTGAAAATACAAACATTCGATCTACTGGTGCAGACACCTTTACGACTCGCTTCCACAATCGATTTTACAGAATTGTTATAACCAAGAAAAAGGGTCCTGATTCAAATGAATCAGGACCCTTTCTAAAAAAAAAGATCTTGGCAACGACCTACTCTTCCACCTTTCGGCAGTACCATCGGCGCTACAGGGCTTAACTTC